>DASPVS010000311.1:0-5432 GCA_035622235.1 Acidimicrobiales bacterium
CGGTCACAGCTGCGCGCTATGAGCGCGGCGACCACACCTGACAACGACGAGCTCAGCCTCGAACCGGCACGGCAGACTGTGAGAGCGCAGGTCGAGGCGCGCTTCACTATGAGCGCCCCCGACCTCACGCCGAAAGGTCGCCACTCGATGGGGGGCAACGGGTCGGTCACGACTAGTACGGCTACCAACAGCGGGGCGCCGGCCTAGGCGTGAGCCCGAACGTGGCGACCGGACGCCTCGATCAGCTAGCTCAGTCGATCGCAGCGCGTGTTGTTTCGTTGGTGCTGGACGCGATCGACATCAACGGCATTCTCGACAAGATCGACCTCGAGTCCTTGATGAACCGGATCGATATCGACGAACTAGTAGAGCGCGTGGACATCGAGGCCGTCGTCGACCGCGTGGACATCGACGGCATCGTGAACCGCATCGACATCGACTCCATCGTGAATCGGATCGACATCGACTCCATCGTGAATCGCGTCGACATCGATGCGATCGTCGGCAGGGTCGACATCGACGCCATCGCCAATCGAATTGACATCGACCGTTTACTTCAGCACGTCGACATCAACGCAATCGTCAAGCGTGTCGACATCAACGGGATCGTGGACGAGATCGACGTCGATGCGCTCGTCCGCAAGACAGAGCTTGGTTCGATAATCGCGAAGTCGACGACCGGCATACTCACCGAAGTCCTCGATGTGGTGAGAAGCCAGGGGGTGGGACTCGATGATTTCCTCGCGCGCTGGACGAACCGCCTCTTACGACGCCACGACGGCGAAACGCAGCTCGGGCCGCCCTTGCTTGTCGCGGCCGACGACACGGAGGATGGAGCGTCGGGCCAAGCCGGGGGCAAAGGCCTGGAACATGAAGAGACCGACGAGCCCATCGGTTCGGCGCCATCTCCGGAGCTCATCGTCAAACGCCAGGGCCAGTATGCGGGTGCGGTCAGTCGCCTTGTTGCCTTCGCCTTGGACGTCGGCGCGGGCTGGGGCCTGTTCGTCGTCGGGTTCGCAATCCTCTCCTACACGGTGCAGGTGTTGACCGGTCACAATCTGTCCAAGGACCACCCCCTCGTTGCGACAGTCTTGTACGTGATCTGGACTTTCGTTTATTTCGCATACCAGTGGTCGCTAAACGGCAAGACGATCGGCATGGCGATTTTGGGTCTTCAGGTCGTGCAGGCCGACGGAAGGGGCATCACGCCACGAGACGCCGTCATCCGGACCTTGAGCTTTCCGCTCGGCGTACTGACTCTCGGAATCGGGTTTCTCGGGATACTTACGGACCGCCAACGCCGCGCCATCTACGATCGGCTCGCGGGCACAGTCGTCGTCTACGCGTGGGACGCCCGTGCCGCGAGACTGCGCTGGCTGGCGCGCCAAAGACCCGCTCAGCGGCGCAGCAGCGTTGCGAAGAAGACAGCGACTGAATCACAGACCCCTTAGAAACGGCGGATAAAGCGGCCTAGCTAGGGAGGAGGCGGCGCGGTCTTGCCGTCTGCGACAGTGAACCCGTCGTCGGCGGCGTCCGGAGCAGAAGGTGTCGCCAGAACCTTTTTACCTTTCACCATGACGAGCTCGTTCAAGGTCACCGACGCCGCCGGAGCAGGGACCAACAGAGGGGTGAAGGCAGCCGTCGTGCCGACAACAGAAGTGCTGTAGCTGCCGGGATCGAAGGTAACGTTCGTGGTGGTCGCCAGGTTTGTGAGGTCCTTTGACGAACTGCAGGTGTCGAGGCACGGCCGCTCATGGATCGCTTCGACGCTCGCACCTGAAGATACATAAGAAACTGTGCGTTGCTGCGATTGTTGCGTCGTGTTGTCCGTGACCTGCATGAGCCACTCGTTGGCCGCTTTCTCCGCCACCTCGACGGTGATGCTGTCTCCGGGGCTCACGACGAGAGCGAGCGGGTCCTCTGCGGCAGGGAGTATCTCCGTCCACGCCTTGTAGCTCGCGGTACCTTTCAGGTTGTCGGCCTCGGTCCCTGCTTGAACGAGCTCCTGGTCTGTGTAACCACCTATGCCCACCCAGTCCGAAGAGTACTGCTTGCCGCCTCCGACCGTAACTGTGGGCACGTTCCAGGTGTCTGTGACGGCGGTGAATGTATCGGCAGGGCCCGTCTCGACGTATCCCGCCCAATTGAGGGACGTCGTACGGTTTGTTCCTCGGATTATCGAGGGTCGAGCAGTCTGCCCGGGTGCCGGGATGAACGCACCATTTGTATTCGCTGCATTCTCACGCGTTGTATTCGCTGCATTCGCACGCGCCAGCGCCGCCGTGGGGAGATCGGTCGAAGCGAGGCTCACCATCGCGAGCGCCGCAATTCCGGTCAGCGCAACCGCTGCCCGCGCCCACAGACTTCCTCCTCCCATGCCTCCCCCGTTCCTCCCTTCCATCTATATCCTCTCAGCCCCTGGACCCCCCCATTTGCTGACAGGAGTCTTCAGAGAAGAGCTCGTACAACGGCTTGCCGGAGTGTAGGTAAACCGCCAAAACGATCGTCTTCGTTACACCGAGCCCAACACTCCTGCTAGCAACGGCTTTCCGCCAGCCAACGACATCCCTCTGTTGAACGCTTCCGCCAAGGGCATCGGGCGTTCGGCCAAGGCCGCTCGCTTGCGCCAAGGCGGAGCGCGCGCGAAGAACGCACCGAAGAACGGAACCAGCGTGCCTCGTCGTCACTGGCTGTGCACAACCTCCTCGATCCGCTCGAGCGTCTTCTCCATGTTGCGCTGCGTGGTCTTGGGTGTAGGCCCTAACCTCAAAAGAGCTCGTTGGTGGTCTTTCGAAACATCCCAGGTCTCACGCACCCTCGTGCCGCCGTCTACTGGCTCGAGCTCATACCGCCAGATCCGTCCACCGGAGATGCGCCCCATCGCACCCTTGGGACGTGCCTGCCAAGCGATGCGGCGATCGTCCTCGAACTCGATCACTTCGTTCACCATCGAGTACTTGACACCGAGCTTCATCGACATGCCGAACTTCGATCCCATCGACAGGCGTTGGGGTGCGTCGGGCTTTGGTTCGATGACCATCCCTGAACCATCGATGAGCGGGTGCTTCGCGGCGTCCGCCAGAAGTCCGAAGATCTGCTCCGCCGGAGCCGGTATGACTCGTTCCACGCTCAGCGTGTCTCCATCCACTGCCTGCCTCCTTCTCCCCTCCCGTAATCGCCACACAAAGCATTGCTCAGCAGCTTTCTGGCATCCAGCGAGCTGTATGCGTGCCCTTTCGTGAAGCCGTCTTCCAACAGCTTTGGGACCGCTTCGGGTGGCCTTCCGAAGTCCGCTGGGCCCTCGAACACCCTTTCGTCGGGCTCGAACGCCCTTCGAACACCCCTAACCGCCGCCGAAAGGCCTCGGAAGCTCGTCCAACCGCCTTCGGGCCTGCAAAAGGCCTTCGAACGGCCTTCGGGCTTCCAAAGCTCCTTCTAACGGCTTTCGCACCGTACGGACGCCGTTAACAGGACCGTCACTCGCAGGACCCCTGTCGTTCACAGGGTTTCCCTACGCTCAGAGCGCGAGGTGAGAACAGGCCCGTAGCGAGGAGGTGCGTGAAAGTGCGAGAAGTGCTTCGGAAGTTGAGGGTCTCTCTCGCTATCAGTCGTTGGGCTTTGCGACCGCCTCACCACGACTGATTTTCGGCGACCGCCTTCGTCCCCCGCGGGGGTGACCGCCGACTGCCCAGCGGGGCCGGCGGGCATGTTCGTGCTCCGGAGTGCTCACCGGCCCCGCTTCAGCAAAATTTTTCTGCTCAAAGCCGTTGCGTTAAACCCCTTATCCACGCCTCGGGCGTAAACTTGCGAAAGCTGCGTCCAAGGAGTGGAACGCTCGTGGCCATACTCGATGTACTGGTTGGACGGCAGCCCATATTCGACCGCGATCTGAAGGTCGCCGGGCACGAATTGTTGTTCCGACCTCTAGACACCGACGCGACAGCGTTCGGCATAGACGAAGACGACCAAATCACGCCCGAAGCCGTCTTCGCTTCGACCGAGACACGGATAGATCGGCTCGTGGGCAAGAAGAAGCTGTTCTGCAACGCCGGCCCGGACGTGTTGACCGGCGGCATACCGATCAGCCTTCCCCCGGAGCGAACGGTCGTAGAGGTAGTGGGGCCCGTTCGAACAGACGAATTGGAAGGCGAAGGATGCAGGCGCCTTGTCGAGGACGGGTTCACCCTGGCTCTCGGGGACTTCGCTTGGTTCGAGGGTGCTGAGGACGTCCTCGCCATGGCCTCGTACGTGAAGCTCGATCTGCACACCGCAGATCCCGAGCGACTGGGCGAGCTGCTCGGCTGGTGTCGCCAGTTCGACGTGGCTCTGGTCGCGGAAAAAGTCGAGACGATGGACGAGTTGCACTGGTGCGATTCGCTCGGGTTCGACTTCTTCCAGGGATACCTGCTCTCGCGTCCGAGGATCGCGCCGGGTCGCGCGCTCGACCCCGGCCGACTCGCAAGACTTCGCATGGCAGCGAAACTCATGGATGCCGAGTGTCCCCTCGACGAGATCGAGGAGATAGTGAGAACCGATCCGGCGATGACACACCAGCTGTTGCAGCTGGCGGGTGTCGGCGCGGCGCGTGGCATGAGGCGAAAGGTACGGACCATTCACGAAGCCCTCGTACTCGTCGGTTGGCGAAGGCTTCAGAGCTGGATCTCACTACTGCTCGTGACCGACAAGGGACGGACGTCTGAGGAGGAGATCATCATTACTCTCGTCCGCGCCCGTATGGCCGAGCTCATCGCGCAAGCGGCAGGTTCGTCGCTCGCAGGTGTTGCGTTCACAGCCAGCATGCTCTCTTGTCTCGACGTGCTCCTCGGTGTTCCGCTTCCGGAAGTGCTGAGGGAGCTCCCTCTCGACCACGAGCTGCGCGACGCCGTGCTTCGCGGGGAGGGGGTCATAGGAAGGCTCGTCTTCGACGTCGCCGACTACCAACTCGGCCGCCCCGAGGAGGCCAGGCGCAGCGGCTTGGGGGAGCATGTGCTCCAGGCCGCTTCCCTCGAAGCTCTTACGTGGGCGCTCGAGATGACAGCGGGGTTCGAGCAGATCGCGGCCTGAACCGAAGAGGTAGGCGCGCCGGACCCCATATGCCGAAGTTGGGCGGCTTCCATTCGACAGGGCCATCGACAGCGAGGTCTGGCATGGCCCTTGCGAGCAGCGGTAGAGCCTCCTGCAACTCGGCGCGCGCCAGAGCTGCGCCGAGGCAGAAGTGGATGCCCGAACCGAACGTCATCTGAACGCCGCTTCGTTCCTTTGTAATGTCGAAGCGGTTGGGCTCGTCCCAGACACCGGGATCGCGGTTTGCTCCTGCGAGGCTAACGGTGACGATCGTTCCGGCCGGGAAAAGGACTCCCTTGTACTCGATGTCCTCCGACGCGAACCGCACCGTGGCGCGCACCGCACCGAGAAATCGCATGGACTCTTCC
>DASPVS010000312.1:0-12302 GCA_035622235.1 Acidimicrobiales bacterium
AAGACGAGGATGTCCTGCGTATGGAGGACACGAGGATGGGCTACGGGGGGTGAAGGCCAGGCGACCCGCCGATGCCGGGCCGACCCGCTCAGGCTCCGGGATCGCCTTCCGGGTGCGGCCGCAGGTCGATGCGCAGGGTGAGAATGCCATCTTCTAGGGTCGCCTCTGCGTCCCCGACAATGGCGAAGTCCATGAAGTCCAACTGGGCCTGCTCGATGAAGCGTTGCCTATCGGGGCCTTCGACCGGGGGGATTCCTCTGTTTCTGACGGCGGTCGCCCGCTGTCGAAAACGCTCCACCATGGCCCCGGGGTCGATCTCGTCGGCCACGGGCCCGACTGTACTGGCGCCGCCGCGGTGGGTCCTCGGACCAGGCCTCGCCATCCCCACAGGGAGGGTCCTGAACGGTCACTGGCGTGGCATCTCGGACGGTAGACTCATTCCGGGTCGCAGGGCGGGGTTCCACGTACTCGGGTGCACGGAGGGTCGGAGTGAAGAAGGGACGGCATCGCCGCTTCGAAGAGGCACGCAGCCTGAAGCGATCGGTTGCGACGGCCAATCACAGGTGTCCGGAGTGCGGTGCCGAGCCGGAGGACGAGCACGCCTCTTGGTGCATGGCGGAGTCCGAGCAGTTCGAGGAGATCCTGGGAATCACATACGACTCGGACGAGCTCGACGAAGGCCAGCTTCGCGACTGATCCACGAGCTCGCCGAAGGTCAGCTTCAAGATCCCTTCGGGACTCACACCTGGCGGAGGGATCGGGCGTCGAAGGGCCGTGTCCGCAGCCCGGGGGGATTGGCTGAGCAGTCGGCGTGGCTCGAAGCGTTCAGCTTGACCTGACGGCAGGGTGGGGCACGCGGACCGGGATCGGCTCTGTGCCTGCCGCATTCACCCCGGCGTTGTGGTCCGTCCGGGGTTGGCGGGCAAGGAGATAGGCCTTCAAGCGCTTCAAGACCTTGCGCCCCACCATGGCTCGCAGCTCATCGTTCATCTCTTCGTGGACCGGGCGCTTTCCTACGAAGGCTTCGGGTGACTCGGTGCACCACCAGTGGAACTCGGCTCCGCCGTGGCCCCAGTCGCGTCTGTCCCACTGGCGCACCGTGGACGTCACATGCCCTTCGGACCCCACTTCGTCCTCACGTCGTAGCGGGAGTTGCCAGCAGACGTCCGGTTTGAGCTCCAACGGAGGTATCCCTCGTTCGATCGCAGCGCGGTGGAGGGCACAACCTGCACCGCCCGGCCAACCTGGACGGTTCAGGAAGATGCAGGCGCCGTCGACCATCCGCGTCGTCATTCCGTCGGCGCCGCTTTGTCTTACGACACCCGAACCTTTGTCACGAGGTTGTCCGCGTCTCCAGTACTGCCACTGCTCCGGGGTGAGGGTGGCGGCCGCCCGCTCTACACGACGAGCATCCTGCTTGTCGGTCAAGTGCGCCCCATACGAGCAACATCCCTGTTCGAGCTCCGGAACGGGACCGGTGAGAACGCCCTCGCAGCCTTGGCCGTAGATGCATTTCCAATTGCTCTCGAGGAACGTGACGTCGAAGAGCCACGTTCTTTCCTCCTCCGGGTCCGGAAAGCTGACCCACTCGTGTGTTCCCTCGGGAAGAGCGGGTCGAGTCCCGTTGGCGGGTGCCGAACGTGCGCGGCGGGCGCGTCTGTTGCGGGCCATGTCAGGCGCCTCCCTGCGCAGAGATCATCTGAGCCGTCGGCTCCGCGCAGCAGAACCAAGACTCTGTCAAACGCGGTCGAAGATCCATTTCGTAAGTCGAGCGCAAATGCTCCTCCGGGTCTGGTAGCGAACCTAAGCGGACATCGGACGAGATTGCCTCAGCGACGGCTTGGCGGACGAATTCATAGGTTTCCATGGCCGACCAGTGGCCCGTGTCGGCGGATGACGCCATGTCGGCTAGCCGCTGTTGCAAAGCGTCGAGACGAGGGTCGCTCGATCGCCATGTCCACCCGAGCTGGCCCGGGTCGTAGTAATCGAGGTATCCGTCGAGGTGTCCGCTTGTCAGAAGGAGCGACCCGGGCGGAACCAACAGACGAATGCTGTACTGGATCGGATCCACGTTTCCGATCAGGTCGGCACGTGCGACGAGATCGATCAGGTCGACGAGATGCTCGGCGCGTGTCCACGGTGTGAACGGCAGAAGTGAAGGCCGCGGTTCGATCCCCGCCTTTCGCAGTACTGCGACAGCCTCGAGTTCGTCGGCGACCGAATGGCCTTTGTCGAGACGGCGCAACGTGTCGTCGTCGGCGGATTCGAAAGCCGAGACCGCAAAGAGGCACCCGCATCTGCCGAAGTCCGGAAGCAGGTTTCTGTAGCGGAGGATGTGCTCGACCTTGACCGTGATGTCGAATGTCAGTTCGGGAAATGCGTCGTGGAAGGCGGTTACCTGTCGTCTGGCGTGATGAGGTCCGTTGAGAAAATCAGGGTCTCCGAAAGTGATGTGACGAGCTCCCATTCGCACCAGCTGGTCCACGTCGGCGAGCAGCACGTCCTCATGCACGAGTCGCGTCCGCCCGTCGTAGACCACCGGGACCGGACAGTGACGGCACCGGTGGGCGCATCCATGACTGGCCTCGACATATCCGGCGAGGCGCTCCTCCCCGCACAGTGACAATTTCGCGTAACGGTCGAGGGGCGGCAGCAGGTGGCGCGCGGGTAGACCGGGTTTCTCCCTTCGGAGACTCACGACAGTCGGTCTTCCTCCGCGGTTGCGGTCGTCGTCGCGGTCGTCAACCTCAGACCGCTCGAGGCGATCGACCCACGAGACGAGGTCAGACAAATATTCGCCCGATATCGCGATGTCGAAGAGGTCGGACTCGTTCAAGGTCGCGTACAGGCCGTAGAGAGCGATCGGGAGACCGTCGCGTTCGGAGCGAAGCTGGCGTGCAACTTCGACCGCCAGCCTCATCGCCGTGTGCATCGGAACCGACACCCCGACCGCCTCAGCCCAACAGGCTGTCTCGGCGTCGAGACCTTCTTGCGCAAGGTCCGCGCATCGCACTTGATGTCCTGCTGCCAGAAGAGCTCCTGCGGGTGCTGCCAGGTGGAGAGGTTGATGTCCGAGCTCGTAAGTGGAGATCAACAGCACGCGCACTCGCCCAACGGTAGCTCCCCCCACGCGATGCGCCGGGGCAATGTTCGAGCGGATTATCCGCGCTCGGTCGGTTCGATGCGAACGTCGAGGTTTCGCTGCGCCTCTCGCAAGGAAGCCTCGACCAGATCTGGAGAGTCTCCGCGCGCGAAGACGAAGCCCAGATATCGATTCCCTTCCGGGACAGGAGCGACGAAACGACCGGTCGCGATTGTCGTCTCGACTCCCACGACCCCGGGAACAGAAAGAGCTTTGTCCGCTCCCTCTAACGAAACGAAGGTCCCTGCGCGAGGTATCGGGATCATGAGAACCCCTGATGATTGGCGCTCTCGAGTCTCACGGCTGGGCCCGTGTCCAAGCGCTTGTGCGAGTACAAGTTCTTCGAGGGTGCTCGAGTTCGCGAAGAGAAGCGCTCTGGAGCAGAGGCCGCCGATGGTCCGAGCAGCTATTTCTACGACCATCGCGCGACCGTTTTCGATCCTCACCTCGGCGTGTATAGGGCCTGTTCGAAGCCCGAGGGCCCGCGCGGCTGAGGACGCAGTGGACGTTGCTTGCTGGACGTCTTTGGCGGGGAGCCGGCTGGGTGTCACGTAGATCGTCTCTTCGAAATACGGTCCGTTCAGCGGGTCGGGTTTGTCGAAGACAGCGAGCGTCGTGAGCTCCCCCTGGTCGAGCATCCCCTCGATCGCGACTTCTGGACCTCCGACAAACTTCTCCACGAGAAGCGGAGCGTCGGCTTTGACGCCGGCCTCGACTGCGATGGGTCGCACCCGCTTTGCAGCCTCGACCGCCTCTGGTGCGTCGTTCGCGCGGATGACTCCTTGGCTTGATGAGAGAGTGGTGGGTTTGATCACACACGGATATCCGATCGACAGGGCGATCCTTGCTGCCTCCTCCGCGTCGGCCTCAGGTGAAAGCACGGCGAAGGATGGTTGAGACACTTCTGCTGCGTCCAGCCGCATTCGCATCTCCAACTTGTCGCGTGCCGCAGCGACTGCATCAGGCGGATTGTGGGGAAGACCGAGGCGCTCGGACGCGAGTGCCGCCCCAACTGCGCCCGCGTCGTCGACGGCAACGACAGCGTCAAAAGGAATGCGGCGGTCGTGTTCGACGATCGCGTCCGCCGTCGCCTCGGGATCGTCCAACGGGAGCGTCAGGTAGTGATCGCCCATGACTTGGGGCAGGACCGGTTCGTCGGTGGAAGCGACGACCACCTCCAAACCGAGCCGGCGTGCTGCGGTCAAGAAGTCGGGGGCGCGGTAAGTCGACGAGGGCACGACGAGAAGCACGCGCCCTGCGGCTCTCGTCCCACCACGGGTGCCGCGAGTGGTCGAAGCCCGGGTCGTGCTCCCGTGTCGGACAATGCTTTCGCCTCGGGCCATGCTCCTATGATGTCGGGAGGAGGTGACGGCCATGGCCGAAGGGGCCACGCCAGCCGAAGGTACCGGTTTCGCGCCGATTCTGACCATCACGCCACAGGCTCTCGACGTAGTGCGTGAAGCGCGAGACCAGGAGCCCGACGCGACCAACTTGGCCCTGTGGGTCGAGATCTCCGGAGCGAACGGGAACGCGTACTCGTACGACATCTACTTCCAAGCTCGGGCGGACGCCGGTGCCGGTGACGATGTTTCGGATCACGGTGGGCTAGCCGTCGTCGTGCCACGCGACAGTGTCGAGCATCTTCGGGGCGCCCGATTGGACTGGTCTGACGAAGGCGAAGGTGGCCTTGTCATCCTCAACCCCAACACGCCTCCACGAGGGACTTCCGGCTACGTGCCCGAGTCGGACCTGAGTAGCGAGATCGAGCAGAAGGTGCTCATGGTCCTCGAAGAGCAGATCAACCCGTCCATCGCAGCTCATGGCGGTCGAGCGGATCTCGTCGCCGTGGAAGAGGGCGTGGCCTACCTGGTCCTCAGCGGCGGATGCCAGGGATGCGGCTTGGCGACCGTGACCCTCTCGCAGGGGATCGAAGTCGCTCTGCGCGACGAGGTCCCCGAAGTGGTGCGCGTTGTGGATGTCACAGACCACGCGAGCGGCACCAATCCGTTCTTCGAGTCGGCGAAGAAGTAGCGGCCCGGACGAAGTGAAGAAGTAGCCGAGCGGGCACGAGAACCAGTACCAGAGCACTTACGGGCGAACAAGCACTCCCTCCTAGACCTCGATGGCCTCACTCCACGAAGATCGCCGCCGCGCCGAATCCTTCGGGGATGACGCCGAGCGGTACGACAGGGCTCGGCCGAGCTATCCGAACGAACTGGTCGACGACCTGACCAGCGGCAATCCGAGGACGGTCCTGGACGTTGGTTGTGGCACCGGGATCGCTGGCCGACTTTTCGCCGCCCGAGGATGTGATGTGCTCGGCGTCGAAATGGACCCACGCATGGCAGAAGTGGCGCGTCGCAGCGGTCTCGAGGTCGAAGTGGCGCCGTTCGAGAAGTGGGACCCCAAGGGTCGGAAGTTCGACCTTCTTGTCTCGGGCCAGGCGTGGCATTGGATCAACCCGGAGGTGGGGGTCGAAAAAGCAGCAGGGTGCTTGAATTCGCAGGGACATTTCGCCGCTTTTTGGAACCATCACACCCATCGTCCCGAGGTCATGAGCGCGTTCGAGCCCGTGTACCTCGAACTGGCCCCCGAGATTCTCGAGAACAGCCCCGCGTTGGGCGGCCTGCAGGCTCTCGAACGGGAGCACTCGGGCTTCCCCGCCGAGCGCGCTCTTTCCGCCAACCGATCCTTCGAGGGGATAGTTCTGCGTCGATACCGGTGGACAAAGACTTATACGACCGATCAGTGGCTCGACTACCTCCTCTCGACGAGCGACCACCACACGATGGACGAACGACGGCGAGACGCGCTCGTCGACGGTCTACGGAAGGCGCTCGGACGGTTGGGCGACCGATTCGAGGTCGACGGAATGACCAACTTCGTCTCAGCGAAGCGCGTCTAGCGACCGCCCGTGGTTAGAGAGATCGAAGGGTGGGCGAACGCAAAGGCCCGAAGCGGTAGACAGACCCGGCGGTAGGGCAGGGCCTCAAGGAGTAGAGCAAGTCCCAAGCGATAGGGGAAGTCCCCATGCGATAGGGGAAGGCCCCATGCGGTAGGCAGGCCTTAAGCGGTAGGGCTCAGCACTGTGGTCGGGACGACGGTGAACGTCGATCCTCTGCGTGGCATCGGCCAAAGCTCGAGCCCGTAGAGGTCCTCGGTCGCGCCGTCTCCTGCGCTGCCGTCGCTCGCAGGCTGGAGCCTGGGTGAGCTCAGACCGAGAATCTCCTCGAGCGTCATCCCTTCCTCCCAAGCTTGTATGAGAGCGGCGATAGCAGCGAGCGAGAAGCCGTCGCTCTGTAACCGGAGGACGGCCCTGATGCGGTCGAGGTGCTCGCGCCCGTAGACACCCCTTCGTCCCCTGAGCAAAGGCCGGGGGATCAGACCCAGCGTTTGAAGTGCCCGGACGTTACGGGTCGTGGTTCTGGCCCTCCGTGCCAACTCGTCGATCGTCATCGAGGCATCGGGCCTGATCGACGAGCGGATCGGAGCCCGAATGCTTACAGCAGAACGAGTCACGCATTTGACTGTAACATAAATTCGTGTAACACTCCAACCAGGCGACGGTACAGCTCGTGGTCGTTTCCGGTCGTGATCTTTCCGAGCCTTCGGGCGTACCGAACGCTCAGGGGTGCGCCGGTTGAGACCTCGTGAGCGGCCGACAGAAGCAAGAGAGGGAGGTCCTTGGATGCAGGTAGATCTCGGGGTTGTCGGGAAGTCTCTGGGCGCCGTCGAGCGGTCATGGACCGAGCGGGACTCCCTCTTGTACGCGCTCGGTGTGGGCGCCGGGTCGCTCGATCCAGCGGGGTTCGAGCTCGAATTCACGACGGAGAACTCCATCGAAGTTCAACAGAGGGTCCTGCCCACGTTTGCAACGATCATCGGTGGGGGCGGCTCTTCCCGTGAGGAGCTTTCGTGGGTCGACCCGACGCAAATGGTCCACGGTGAGCAGTCGGTCGACTTGCTCGATGAGATCCCCCCGAGCGGGACAGTCGTCACTGAATCGACGATCGCAGGGATCTACGACAAGGGATCGGGCGCGCTTGTCGTTCTCGAGTCTCGGTCGAACGACGCTCGGACCGGCACGCCGCTTTTTTCCCAGCGCTCAGCTCTCTTCGTGCGCGGCGCAGGGGGGTTCGGGGGCGACCGGGGACCAGGTTCCCCAGGTCCAATGCCGGATCGCGAAGCGGACCAGGTGGTTGTCTACTCCACGCGACCCGACCAGGCCCTGCTCTACCGGCTGTCCGGAGATCGCAACCCGCTCCACTCAGACCCGGTATTCGCGAAGCGCGCCGGATTCGATCGGCCGATCCTTCATGGTCTGTGCACATTCGGGTTCACGGGGCGAGCGCTGTTGCACACACTCTGCGGGTCGGACCCTGCCCGGATGCGCGCGATCTCAGGGAGGTTCTCCAAGCCGACCTACCCGGGCGACACGCTAACGATCTCGATGTGGGTGGAAGGCCAGGACGTGCGGTTCCGAACGCAGAATCAGCGCGGCGAGACGGTGATCGACTCCGGAACCGCAACGGTGGCTTGACGACGACTCAGCTGCAATGCGCCGGAGGCATCCAGTCACAAGTCGGCTTCGAGGCAGCCACGACTCAAGGCCCCCGGCAAGGCATCCACGCCAGCAAAGCATCCACGCCTCAAGGCCGCCGAACGCAAGTCAGCCGAACGCAAGTCAGGCGAACGCAAGTCAGGCGAACGCAAGTCAGCCGAACGCACCGCTGGGCAGATAACAAGCGGGTAACGAATCGAACCCTCGCGTCATCACGGGCCCGAGAGGATGGAGCTGCAAGCCGAAAGCCAATGACGTCCGGATCGCCCACTGCTGGCCGGCCGTGATCCAGTTCACAGTGACCCCTTCGTCCGGGCTCGCCAAGGACAACGCGACAGAGAGAAGCGTTGTCGCTGCAGCCTCGTTATCCGCGGCGAGCATCACCGGCCTCGCGCCTTGTACGACTGCGTAGCCCTGATCGCCCGCGAGGAGTAGTCGACGACCTTGCCCGATCAAGAACGCGATCTCGGGCGCGTGGTCGCCACCCCTGAGTCGCCGGCCAAGCGAACGCACCAGGCGTAGGTCGTCCACGGTTCCCTCGCGAACCTCTGGGAGATCGACCTGGCATCCCCCGAAGCCGCGTTCATCGATTTCGATAACGCGATCCCCTCCGATTTGGACACCATTTCGATGGTCGACGCGACCCCACGCGGCCACCGCCGGATGAAGATCGAAACCCGCCTTCGAGTAGATACGTGCAGCGCGCGGGTCACGCGAACAGAGGATCAAGCCGAAGCGAGCGTCCCGACGGTACGAGGTGGCGGCGTCGAGGAGAGACCTGCCTGTTCCCTGTTCTTGGTGGTCGGGTGAGACCGCCAGCAGAGACAGCACCCATAAGTCGTCTCGCACGAAAGCCTGAGCGAAGCCCACGGGTTCTCGACCTCTCTCCGCAACCAATGAACCGTCGGGGTCGGTTTCGAGCAGATGGCCGATGCGTCTTCGCATCAGTTTGCTGCTTTCGGTGGTGCGCTCCTCGACGGGGAGGTGGTGCTCGAGCCTCATCGCCGTGAAGGCCTCGTGCCAGATCCGTTCCACCTCCGGAACGTCCGCTCGTGTCATCGGTCGGACACCGGTCACGGTCACAGCTTCGCGGATGCCGGTGCGTTACCTTGCCCGGCGTGAACGCAGCGGTCACAGCTGTATGCGTCGTAGGGGGGCTGCTGATCGGAGATCAGCTCGAGGTGGTCGTCGAGCGGGTCGGGTCGCGTCAACTCGGTGGCCGTCCGTGGTGGCGGTGCCCCTCATGCTCTTCACCTCTCAGCGGTTGGGGTCTCGTGCCGCTGGCGAGAGGCGGGACTTTGCGGCGTGGCTGCAGCGAGTGCGGCTCCAAATGGGAACGACCTTGGCGTCCCCTCGCGCTCGCGGTCGTGACTGCCGCAGTTCTCGGCGCTTTCGCCTACAAATTCGGAACCGATGTCGCGTTGTTGGCGTTCGCTGTGTTCGGCGTGTCGCTCGTTGCGATCAGCGCGGTCGACCTCGAGCGCCTTGTGATCCCCAACTTGATCGTTTACCCGACTCTCGCAGTCGAGATCCCGCTTTTGGTCCTCGCTTCGGGGATCGACGGACGCTGGACATCGTTGTGGCGGGCGGCCGCTTCGGGGGCGATCGGCTTTGCGGCGTTCTTCGTCGTGCACACGATCGTGCCGCGGGGGATGGGTTTCGGTGACGTCCGGCTGGCCGGTCTCGTCGGGCTCATGACGGGTTGGCTGGGCTTCGGGCATGCATTCGTCGCCTTTTTCGCGGCTTTCATACTTGCGTCCGTGGTGGGAGTGTTCGCGTTGGCGCTCAGCGGCCAAGGGCGAAAGACGAGAATTCCCTTCGGGCCGTTTCTCGCAGCAGGCGCCGTGTTCGCCATAGTTTGGGGTGATCCCGTCGTGAACGCGCTCTTCCACCGTGGCGGATCATGAACCACCTGTAGAGTGCAGTAGTGCTGCGCTTTCTCACGGCGGGGGAGTCCCACGGAAAGGCTCTCGTCGTAATCGTCGAGGGCTTGCCGGCGGGACTACCTGTCACTGCAAAAGACATTCAAGACGAGCTGGCCCGTCGCCGGCTCGGATTCGGCCGCGGGCCGCGCATGCGTTTCGAAGCGGACGAGATCACTGTCCTGGCCGGGATTCGTCACGGGCGGACGCTGGGGTCCCCGGTTGCCATCGAGATCGCGAACACCGAGTGGCCCAAATGGGAACAGGAGATGTCACCTGATCCAGGGTCGCCGTCGAAGGTGCTCACGGCGCCTCGTCCCGGGCATGCCGACCTTGCCGGGATGCAGAAGTACGGGTTCGCAGATGCACGCGACGTTCTCGAAAGAGCTTCAGCACGCGAGACAGCGGCTCGCGTGGCAGCCGGCAGCTTGGCGAAGGCACTTCTCAAACAGCTGGGGATCAACGTTCTGAGCCATGTCGTCGCATTGGGCGGAGTCGAGGCGAGCGTCGCGACGCGTCCGCATCCCGACGATCTGGAACGAATCGATCAGTCCGAGGTGCGGTGCTTCGACACCGAAGCCGAGCAGCTCATGATCGCAGCCATCAAAGCGGCAGCCAAGGAGGGCGATTCGTTGGGCGGGGTCGTCGAGGTTGTGGCTCACGGGGTCCCGGTGGGTCTCGGAAGCCACGTGCATTGGGACCGTCGCCTCGACGGGCTTCTCGCTCAGGCGCTCATGAGCATCCAGGCCATCAAGTACGTCGAAATCGGCGAAGGATCGTCGATCTCGTCGCGACGAGGCTCCGAGGCTCACGATTCGATTGCGTGGGACGAGTCCAAGGGCGAGTACACGAGAGAGACGGCTCGCGCCGGCGGGATAGAGGGGGGGATGTCCACGGGCGGGCTGATCGTCGCCCGCCTAGGGATGAAGCCGCTCGCGACACTCAACCGGCCTGTGCTGGCGACCGTCGACGTATCGACGAAGGAGTCGACGGTTTCTTTCAAGGAACGTACGGATGTAACCGCGGTGCCCGCGATGGGCGTTGTCGCCGAGACCATGACCGCTTTGGTCCTGGCTTCGGAAGCGTTGAGAAAGTTCGGGGGAGACTCCGTGGCTGAAGTCGTTCGCAACCGCGACGGCTACGTATCGTCGTTGTGAGCGAACGGTCGCTCGAGCAATCGGGCCGTCTGAGCGAGCCGTTGCTGTGAGTGACACCACCGAGCCCACGTTTCGGCGCCTTCTGCTCGTCGGAATGATGGGAGCGGGGAAGTCGACTGTCGGCAAAGCGCTCGCGGCGCGACTGGGGTGGCTCTACGCGGATTCCGACGAGATGGTCGAACGCGAGACGGGTCAGGGTGTCGCTGAGCTCTGGTCAACGCAAGGAGAGCCGGCGTTTCGCAAAGAAGAGTCGAGGGTGTTGGCCATGGCGCTGGCCGATGAGAACCCCTCGGTCGTCTCGGTCGCCGGAGGTGCCGTCCTCGATCCCGAAAACAGGCGCTTGGTGCGAACGGCCGGGGCAGTGGTCTGGTTACGGGCAAGGCCCGAGACTCTGGCCGCCCGGGTTGGGCGCGGCGACGGCCGGCCACTTCTTTCGGACGATCCGGGCGAGGCGCTCGCTCGTTTGGAACCGGTGAGGCGACCCTTCTACGAAGAGGTTTCCGACGTCGTCGTCGACGTGGACGGACTCTCGCCCAACGAGGTAACCGATCGCGTTCTCGAGGCCCTGGGAGTGCAAGCTTGATAACGGTTCCGATCGAGCTCGGCCACCGACGCTATGACGTCGTCATTGGCATGGGCGCGAGGCATCTGCTGGCGGAGCTTCTTCCTCCTTCGGTGAAGCAGGTTGCGATCGTCACCCAAGAAGGGATCCCGGTTCACGTGGACCCTGGCGTCGATGCCCGCCGCTTCGTCGTTCCCGACGGCGAGGCAGCGAAGTCGCTTGCGACCATCGAACAGCTCTGTCGGGAATTCGCGCGAGCGGGACTCTCGCGAAACGATGCCGTCGTAGCGGTGGGGGGCGGGGTAGTGACAGACGTCGCCGGCTTCGCGGCAGCCAGCTATCACCGAGGAGTCGCTTATGTGAACGTGGCTACGACTCTGCTGGCCCAGGTCGACGCTGCGATCGGAGGGAAGACGGGAGTCAACCTTCCTGAGGGCAAGAATCTTGTAGGCGCGTTCTGGCAACCGAGCGCTGTGATCTGTGACACCGAGACACTTGAAACCCTTCCCCCCAGAGAGTGGGCGTCTGGTAGGGGAGAAATGGCGAAATATGCCTTCTTGAGCGGTGGATCGTTGAGCGGTGGATCGTTGAACGGTGGGTCGATGAACGGTGGGTCGTTGGACGGTGGGTCGATGAACGGTGAGTCGATGAGCGGAAGTTCATCGGGATCAGATGAGGACCCGTCCGGGCTGCTGGAGCTCACCCTCGAGGAGCAGGTGGCTCGGTGTGTCCGGATCAAGGCAGAAATCGTCATGGCGGACGAGCACGAGGCCGGTCGCCGCATGATCCTGAACTACGGACACACTCTGGCGCACGCGCTCGAGGCGGTCTCGTTCGGTCAAGACCGGGCCTGGGATCTCCGACACGGCGAAGCGGTCGCGACGGGGCTCATGTTCGCTGCCCGATTGGCGCGTCGACTGGGACGGATCGACGACGATCGCGTTGCCCATCATCGTCG
>DASPVS010000313.1:0-6407 GCA_035622235.1 Acidimicrobiales bacterium
GGAACTAGCGGTTATCGGACATCAACCAAACCACACCCGCATCAACCGGCGGTCAACCGGCGGTCAAGCGCCGGCCATCTCCGTCCACGACGGCTCCGACCACTAGGGCTCCGCCCACGACGTCTTCGCCCACGAGGGCTCCGACCACGACGTCTTCGACTACTCCGCCTTAGATTCCTTCTCCTCGGCGTGCTTCTGGATCGCCGACATCACCGCAGCGCCTGCTTCGCCGATGAATTGCGGACGGTTTTCCGCTGCCCAGTCCCTGCTTGCGACAAGAGTCTCGGCTGATCTCCGGAAGACCGGAGCCACGTATCTCGCGAACAGCTCGTACGAGCGAAGAGTGGGCGCGGTGTCAGCCCATTCGTGGGCCATCAGCAGGTACGTCCCGAAGCCCTTGGACTGCTCGGCGAGGCGCTGGATCTGCGCGATGGCATCGTCGGGGGTGCCTATGACTGCGAAACCCGACGCGTTCAGCGCGTCGACGAGCGAGTCGTGGTTGGTCGTGTCTGGCGCGAGCGGGAGCGCGGCGACCCGCGCGAAGTAGTCGACCCAATCCCCGAGCCCGAACTCCACGTCTTTGATCGCCTGTTCCCTGGTCTCGGCTATGTGCATCGGGCCGACGAGGCGCCAACCCCTGCGGTCTGCAACGGTGCCGAACTCGGCTGCGCGCTCCTCGACCACGTTCCAGTGGTAGCCAAGAGCATCGAAACCTCCTGCACTCGTCGCGCCGATCGATAGAAGGCTGCATCCGAAACGACCCGCCGCGCGGGGTCCTGCGGGCGAGATCTGAGCTGCAACCGCCACTTCGGGGTGAGGTTTCTGATATGGGCGCAACTGCAGTCTGGCGTCGCGCAGGACAAACCAGTCGGTTTCGTAGTTCACTGGATCTTCGCTGCGAAGAAGCAGAAGGATGGCTTCGAGCGCTTGCTCCATCATGTCCCTTTGGCGCGAGACGTCGATCCCCATCATGAAGGCGTCCGAGGGAAGTGCACCGGGCCCGACTCCGAGCATCACCCTCCCTCTTGTCAGGTGATCAAGAAGGATGATCCTGTCGGCAAGCATCAGCGGGTGGTGGTACGGCAGCGAGGAAACGCCGGTACCCAGACGGATGTGCTTCGTGCGTTCCGCAGCGGTGGCGATGAAGACTTCCGGAGAAGGGATGATCTCGTAACCCGCCGAGTGGTGCTCGCCGATCCAGGCCTCGTCGAATCCGAGGCGGTCGAGGTGCACGATCAAGTCAAGGTCCCGTTCGAGCGCAAGTGTGGGGTCTTGTCCGCATGGGTGGAAGGGCGCGAGAAATATCCCGAACCCGTGCGGATTGTTTCGGGCCGACGAGCCCTTCTTGACATCGTTCTCAGGCAACTTGTTCGCTCCCCGGAATGACGACGATCTTTCCCTGCTGATTCGGGTTGGCCAGTTCTTCGAACGCCTTTGAAACGTCGTCCAGGCTCACCCTGCTCGTGATCAGTTCGTCACAGGGAATCTCGCCTTCTCCGATTCGGCGAAGCGTCGCTGCGAACTCGTCCGGTGAGTACGCGAAGGAGAAAAGAAGCTCGAGCTCTTTGGTGACGGCGATGAACGGCTCGATGGTGTCCGGTTTCATGCAGACACCGACGACGACGACGCGGGTGGCCGGTGGCGCGGCGTCGATGATCGTTTGGAGGACGCCGGGAAGACCGACGGCCTCGAAGACGATCGCCTTCTTTGTCTTCTGCCCCAGCATTCCGAAGGCGGCGCGCTCTGCAATCGTGACCGGGACGCCGAGGTCGGCCCACCGTGCGTGCGGAGAGGTCTCTGCGGGGTCGAAGACCTCGTCGGCACCTAGAAGCTCCGCCAGGCGTCGTCTCGCCGGGGAGAAGTCAGCTGCGAGTATCGGGCCCAGCCCCCGTGCACGAAGCGCCGAGACGACCGCGAGTCCGACCGGGCCGCATCCGATCACGAGACACACGTCTCCAGGCTCGGGGCTTCCGATCGCGGCAGCGTGTTCGCCAACGGCCATCGGTTCTGTGAGAGACGCTTGTGCCCCTGTGACCCCCTCGGGAACAGGCAACATCAGCATTTCCTGCAGGATCATGAGCTCTCCGAGCCCGCCTGGGTAGAGGTTGGAGTAGCCGATCGGTTCAGGTCCGACCGGCCCGAAAACGACCGGAAACGAACAAACGAATCGACCCTCGGCGATCGTCCGCTCGGTGGACGGACCGTGCTCCAGGACCTCTGCGCAGAATTCGTGGCCGAAGACCATGCAGCTCTCCGGGCCCTCTCCCGTCCCGTTGTCGACCTCCGTGCTTTTCGCGCCTTGGGCATCCGATCCTCGGGGGGCCGTGGAACCTGGCGCCCCCGCCCGGCGTGAGAGCTCGACGAACCGCTCGAAGTCGGAGAGCGCGTGAAGATCGGAGCCGCAGATGCCACATGCAGCGGTTCTGACTAACACTTGTCCGGGTCCCGGGACGGGATCGGGGAGCTCCGAGACTTCCAGCCGGTTTCTTCTGGCTACCGCTGCGCGCACCGACCCAGTTTGCTCTGTCCGACGGCAGGTTGGGGCCGGCGGCGCGGCAATTCGCGGCCGGTGCCACCGCGGGTTGTGGCCGATTCAACCGCAGTTTGTGGCCGGGACGTGGGATCGGCTATCACTTGATAGGGCTCGGGAACCCGGGCGAGGGGGCTCAAACGGCTTGATCAGACGGCTTAAAGATGCTCGCAACCTCGGCGTTCCGGAGTATGGGGGGCACCGCTAAATGGGAAATTTCTCGAAGACCTTCGACCGCTACGTAGCTGAAGATCCCAGGAAGCTGCTTGATCCGATCTCCGACAAGCACTTCGTCCGTTCCACCGCGACTACCCGCAACCCGCCGAGGACGGACAGTGCGCGTGGGCGGGCTGGTATGAAAGCCGATTCATTGACCCGCATTCTCGAGAACGCAGAGGGCTCGCTCATCGCATCTGGGCGAGTCGAAGCCGCTCTCACCAAGTTGGCGAGGGAGCTCATCCGGGACCCGAAGGACGGGGTCAAGACCCTGAAGCGTTGGAGCAAGAAGGCCAAGAGCGACCCGTACAAAGCGCTCGCAGCTCTGTCGACCTTCGGTGAAGTCCTGAAGCGTGCGGTGGCGCTGCTCGAACGCATTCCAGAGAAATTCGGCCGGCTGATCGCAGAGTTGCGCAAGTGCGTGGAAGTTGTCGGACAAGAGCTGGGCGCGTCGAACGTGTCTGTCACGATCGACCTTCCTCGGAGCATCGCCATCGGTTTTTCGTGGTCCGTGGCTCAACCCGTGCCTCCAACTTCAGCAACAGCGGTTTAGACCTCCGCCCCCGGATACCAGCCTCTTGCGACCTGGGAGAGGCTTCGCTCGAGACTCAGGCGTTCGGATGCGGCCTCGCCAAGATCGATCGGTTCGAGGTGGACACTTTCTCCCGGACGGCATTGTCCTAGACGTCCCAGGTCGACACTCGCGACCGATGCAACGACCGGGAAGCCGCCGACTGTTGCGTGGTCACACAAGAGCGCGATGGGTCCGCCGTCGGGCGGAAGCTGGATCGCGCCGGTCACCATCCCTCGCGAAAGCACGGAGGAACGGCGGGGATCGGGGGCTGCCCCCGGGCCAGATTGGCAACGCAGACGCATTCCTACACGGTCGCTTTGAGCGGAGACCTCCCAGGTTGACTGGAGAAATTCCTTTTCAACAGAGTGCGGCAGGCGGTCTGGCCCGAGAAGGACGCGCAGGACGCTCTCCCCGGCATGGCGCTGTGGTGCCACGTGTCGAAGCCCACCTCGAGGTCTCGTCGCTGGGCCGAGCGGCAGACGATCCCCCGATATCAGAGGTCCCAGCCCGAGGTGACAGAGCACGTCGGATGATCTGCTCCCGAAAAGCGGCGGGAGGTCGATCCCACCGCTCACACCGATCACCGCCCGCACGCCGGAGCGCACGGTCCTGACATCGAGTGTCTGGCCTGGTTCGACGGGGAGGACGGTGTCGCAAGGCGCCGTGATGTCGTCGACGAGGACCTCAGCGTCGCCAATCACCGCCACGTGGACCTTGTCGTCGAACCGAAGGCGCGGACCGCGAAGCGTCACCTCGATCGCGGCCTCGGACTCTGAGTTCCCGACGAGCTTGTTTGCGATCCTGAGCGAGTAAGGATCCGCCGCGCCCGCTCGGGGTACGCCGATCGATGCGACTCCGATTCTGCCCATGTCCTGGACGGTCGAGAGCGCACCTGGTTGCTCCACCACGACAGTTCGCGCGCCGAGCGACCGGAGCGGATCGCGAGGCCTCGTAACTGGTGCGACCGCGCTCGAGACTCGTGAACGGTCCTCGACGAAGCGGACCGTGTCGCCGGGCCGGAGCACGGCGAACGGAGGTCGAGCCGGATCGAACAAGGCGAAATCCGTTCGGCCTACGACATGCCAACCACCGGGCGTCGCGTGGGGATACACGCCGGCAAAACCTCCACCGAGGGCGACCGATCCCGCCGGCACCGATGTACGCGCCGTCGATCTGCGCGGCGTCGCGGCGAGGGCTTCCGGGAGGCCGCGCAGATACGCGAACCCGGGAGCGAACCCGACGAACGCCACCTGCAACTCGGATTCGACGAGCATCGCGACCACGTTCTCCTCGGTCGTTCCCGCGCACACCGCTACGTCTTCGAGATCCGGGCCTGCGAAATCGACCGGAATTTCAAGGCTTTTCGGGTCCTCCGAACCAGCCCCACCAGCCCCACCGGCCCCGCGGGCGCCAGCCGAGCTATCGAGTCCAGCGAGTCTCTCGAGAGCATCAATCTGCGCGTCGTAATCGGCTGATAGTGGATCCGAGATGATGGTGACCGTCCCGTACCCCACGATGACGTCCTCGACCCCACGCCAAGCGAGAGCCGAAACCGCCCTCCCCAGACTGTGAGCTTCTTCGACGTCGCCGAGGTCCACGATGAGCGCGGTGTCGCCGAAGCGACGGATGTCCACGCCGCGAGTCATCGCGCGAACGCCGCGACCTGAACCCCGGCCTCCTCGAGCGCGCGCCTTACCCAAGCAGCTCGCTGTGCCGCACCCGGCGTGTCGCCATGAAGGCAGATCGACTCTGCCCGGACCTCCAGCCACTTCCCGCTAACCGTGCGGACCCGTCCCTCCGTAGCAAGATGAACTGCTTGTTCGGCCGCTTGCCTCGGGTCGTCGATGACCGATCCCTTCACGTCTCTGGGAGCGAGCTGTCCGTCGTCGAGGTAGGCGCGATCAGCGAACGCTTCGGTCGCGACCTCGAGTCCCGTACTCAGTGCGGCATCGACGGCGACTGACTGTGCCTGTACCAACAACGCCAGGTTGTCGAATGCCGTGACAGCTCGGGCGACAACGAGCGCAACGGACTCGTCGACGCTCATTCGGTTGTAGAGCGCGCCGTGAGCCTTGACGTACCGAACCGACGCACCGCACGAACCGGCGATGTCTTGGAGAGTACCGATCTGAGTTGCGATGTCGTCGGTAAGGCGGACGAGGTCGACCTCCATGGGTCTTCGGCCAAATCCTTCGCGGTCGTTGTACGAAGGATGAGCGCCGACGGTCACTCCGCGACGGGACGCCTCGGCGACGGTCGCCTCCATGACCGCCCTGTTACCCGCATGGAACCCGCACGCGACGCTGGCGCTGGATACAAGATCGAGAAGCTCCAGATCGACGGACCCAGGATCGTCCTCTTCGCCGACATCGGCGTTGAGGTCGATCACAGACGGTCCTCGCGTCAAAGGCGTCCGACCGACGCAACCACGAGCGCCGGTCCTGGTACGGCCAGCGCGGAGCGGAGTTGGTGCACGAGCTCGTCGGCAGTGGTCGCCCGCGTAGCAGGTACCCCGAGGCCTTTCGAAAGAGAGACGAAGTCGAGGTTCGGGTTGTCCAGCTCCAGCATCGCTCTGGCCCTCGGGCCTGTCGTACCGGCGCCCACTCGGTCGAGCTCCATTTCGAGAACGGCGTACGAGCCGTTGTCGAATATGACGGTCGTCACGTCCAGACCCTCGCGCGCGCACGTCCAAAGCGACTGGAACGTGTACATGGCGCTTCCGTCTGCTTCGAGGCAGAGAACCTTACGGTCAGGTTCAGCAACAGCGGCTCCAACCGCCAGCGGCAGACCCTGGCCTATCGCCCCGCCCGTGAGGCACAGCCAGTCGTGGCGTGGGGCTCCTGCCGTCGCGGTCGACAAGAAAATCCCCGCTGTGTTGGATTCGTCGGAGACGATCGCGTCTTCCGGAAGCAGTGCGCCGATGGCGATGGCGGCTGATTGCGCGTTCAGCGCTCCCATCGGAGGCTCAGGGCGCATCGGCTCTTGGCGCAACGCGGCGTCGGGTCGCGCCCCGACCGCTTCCGCCAGGTCCTCCAGCGCGAAAGCGGGGTCGGTCTCGGGTCCGGCCAATTCGTGTACTTCGCACCC
>DASPVS010000314.1:0-7793 GCA_035622235.1 Acidimicrobiales bacterium
GGCCCTCAGCAATCAGAGACCTGCAAGGCCACCTACGTCACCACGGAAGCCGACGTAGCGCGCGGTGAGATCAAGAACACCGCGACGGCGACTTCAAAGGCCCCGGATGGCTCCACGACGGTATCCAACGGTTCGACGGTCGTCATCCCCGGTATCACGCCGCCCGCGACTTCTCCGTCGACGTCCCCCTCGACGTCACCCTCGAACCAACCGCCTGCGGCTCCCACAAGTCCGGTGACACCGGTCTTCATACCGGTGACAGGTTGAGCCTTCCCGATCGACAGCAATCCCGTCTCGAGAAGACGAGGCTCTTGGCGGTCCCTGTGCTGGGCGTCGCCATGATGTTCCTCGTATCGGGGTGCTCGACCGGAAGCTCGTCCACTGCGGTCGCTTCGAGCCGGCATTCGTCCTCGCGATCGACCGGGGCTGCAACATCGACATCGGTCACCGTCCCCGTATACCAGGCGTCGCGAAACGCGCGACCCGACGTCGGCGCTGACGCCTGCACCCAGAGCTCACAGGGTTGGCAGCTAACAGGAGTTGTGGACAATCCCACATCGGCTCCGCGTCGGTATTCGATTGCCGTCGATTTCGTGCGAGCACAGGGTGACACGGTGGTCGCCACCACGGTCGTGAATGTTCCGAAAGTGGACGGGGGGCATGTAGCTCATTGGGCCACGCCCCGAGAGGCCGCTGGAGAGACCGATCTGTCGTGTGTGATACGCCAGGCGCTTTGGACTTCGTGACCGATCGAATTCGCCGCGCCCGGCTACCTCTTCTGATTTTGAGCGTGCTGCTACTGCTCGCTTCCGGGTGTGGAAGCGGGACATCTACTCTCAAGGCATCGCAGCGCGCCCGAAACGCAGGGCTTCGCAGCCAGGCGCGTGCTGTAAGCGGATTGAAGGCACCGGAGGTGCGAGCGAATACGCCTGGATCCTCTCCCCTTTACGGTCCCGCTTACACCTTGGTGGCGACCACACACGGCGCAATCCCTGGTTTCGCCGAGCCTGGCGGCGAAGAGACGTCGACGGTGCCCGGCTCGTGGTTCGGAGCGCCCTCGGTGCTACCTGTGATCGAGCGATCGCCCGGTTGGGTGAAAGTCAGGCTGGCTCAGCGTCCGAACGGCTCGACCGCGTGGGTGCTCTCCAGTGACGTGACGCTCGCTTCGTCTCCGTACCGCATTGTGATCGAGCTGGGAACGACCCGGCTCTACCTGTTGAAGTCCGGACGCGTGATCTTCAGCGCCCCTGTTGGCGTGGGTACCAGCCAGTACCCGACTCCGACGGGTGACTACTTCCTGGCGCTCTTCGCGGCTCCACCCAATCCGGGCTACGGAGCGTTCGTGATGGTCACCTCCGACCACTCCGACACGATCACCGACTGGGACGAGTCGGGCGACGCGATAGTGGCAATCCACGGTCCGCTCGGCTCGGACAGCCAGATAGGAACGAGCGGAGCCCGCGTGTCGCACGGATGCATCCGACTCCACAACGCCGATCTGGACCAGCTGCGAGTGGTCCCCGTCGGGAGCCCGATCGACATCGTCGCCGCCTGATCCCCGGTCGGAAGCCCGGTCGACGTGGTCACGGCCAGGTCCCAGGGGAAAGCACGATCGACCTCGTCGCGGCTGCACGATCCTCTGTGTCTCACGGAGAGATCGGGTGGGTCAGCGACGATGCCATCATGTGACGCGTGACACCGGACGACCGATCAGCCCTCTTCGAAAAGCTCCGCGACTTGCATCATGGCGACTCGCCGCTCGTGCTGCCCAACACCTGGGACTGCGCGAGTGCCCGGGCGGTCGCAAAGGCCGGTTTCCCCGTCGTAGCCACGACAAGCGGCGGCATCGCAGCAAGCCTCGGCTGGGAAGACGGCGAGAAGACTCCCGCAGACGAGATGTTCCACGCAATCGGCCGCATAGCCAGCTCTGTCGACGTACCGGTGACAGCCGACGTCGAGTCGGGATACGGACTGTCTTCGACCGAGATCGTCGCGGCGCTCCGAGAAGTGGGAGCCGTAGGTTGCAACATCGAGGACACCGACCACTCGGTCGGAAATGCTCTGCTCCCAGTCGAAGATGGAGCGAGGCGGATAGCCGAAATGAAGGCAGCAACTGCTTCTGCGAGGTTCGATCTCTTTGTCAACGCGCGGATAGACGTCTTCGTCCGAGGCACCGCCGAAGGAGAAGATCCTGTCGCACTCGCGCTCGAAAGAGCGCACCAGTATTCAGCCGCCGGAGCTGATTGCGTTTACCCGATCGGCGCGGACGTCGACCAGCTGACGACTTTCATCCAGAACTACGAAGGGCCGGTGAACGGGTTTGTTCGGCCCGACAAGGCACCACTGTCACGCCTCTCCAAGCTGGGCCTCGCTCGGATCAGCTACGGTTCGCGACTCCAACGCCTCACCCTGGAAGGGTTCTCAGATCGTCTCGGGGTGATCCGCAAAATGGGTGACGTTTGAGCTCGCCAGCCCATTGGAGAACCGAACCACTGGACTCCTCAGTTAGCGAGCTTTTGAGACTGCGTCGCTAGCCAGCCGGTCCTGAGTTCACGTTCGAGGAAACGCCTCGGACAACGCTCGTTCGAGAGTGCTTGCGTCGAGCTGTCCGATGTGCCTTCCGGCGATCCGGCCGCTCGCCGAGACGAACACCGTCGTCGGAATCCCGTAGACGCCGTACTTCGTCGCAACCGCTCCACTGCTGTCCACCGCCACTGGATACGAAGTGTGCACCTGAGCGAGAAACGAAAGTGCCGCGGTCGAGCTGTCGAGGGTATCGATGCCGAGAAAACTCACAGCGCCGTGCCGCGATTCGAATTCGGACTGCAAGAGGGGCATCTCGGTTCGGCACGGGGGGCAGTCAGATGCCCAGAAGTTGAGGACGAGGGGTTTTCCTCGGAATTGCGCTAGCGATACCTGCGTACGGGAGTCGACGAGGCTCGGGAGCGCGAACGTCGGCGCCCGGCCTCCAGTGGCCCCGACCAGTGCGGCGGATTGTGAGCCCCCGCCCGAGAGAGCCAAGCCCAACGCAAGAGCGCCGGCCACCAGCGCAACGACGACCGAGGAAACGACGAACCACCGCCGTCGCCTCGGGCGCTGTACTTCAGTCGCAGACAGGTCCTCGCTCATTTTCGTTTCCTGCCTGCCGGGAAGAGTTTCCCCGATCGGGAACAAGGCCGATTGACCTTATCAGCGGCCTCCACACGCCAGCGCGCGAGGGCGGCACGGCGCAGATCCACCTCTCCCCGCCTAGCGTTACCCGTATGTGCCGCAACATCACGACTCTGCGAGGACTGCAACCGAAGGCGACCGCCGAGGAAATCGAAGCTGCCGCCCGGCAATACGTCCGCAAGGTGAGCGGGGTGCAGGCCAAGTCGCCGAGGACAGAAGACGCATTCGAAGTGGCTGTTCTGAAAGTGGCGCAGGCCACGAGCGAGCTGCTCGGGCGCCTTCCTCCTCGACAACAGCCTCCGCCGACGCTTCCGCCTCTTCGCCGAATCGAGTCGAAGGGCCGGGTCGCCTCAGGGAGCTGAGACCGGTTTCGAGGCTCCCCACGGCGCCAATAGAACGTCGCGTGTGACCTCCATCTGACCCCTGTGTTGGGCGAGCTCTTCGTAGATGTGCACCAGCGCGCCCCCCTGGGTCGCCCCTATCGGCAGGCGGGCATCGCCAGGACGCGCGGTCCCTCGCGGGGGAGCCGACGGCTCGAGCTCCAACAGATCTGATTCGAGCCGGAGCCTTGAACTTCGGACGCGGGTCACGAGCTCGGAAACGGATCCCGCCGAGCGGAACTCCGCGGCACGATCACGTTCTATCTCACGTCCGGCGATCAGGTAACTGCACCAGTAATCGATGACCCCGAGACAGTGGGTGAGAACCGCATACGGTGAGTTCGCGCCGCCGACGTCCAGCCTGCGGTTCGCGAGGTCGTCGCCGAGCTCTTCGACGATCGCGATCATCCCATCGAGCGCGTCGTCGATGTAGTACAGCATGTCCTCTTTGGAGATCATGAGCTCCTGGTGCCGCTGCACAGGTAGGACCGGCCCGTCACTTGATCGGGTCGAGCACCACCAGAGGGATCACGCGGTCTGTAGATGCCTGGTAGTCGTCGTAAGCGGGCCACGTCTCGAGGGCTCGAGCCCACCATTTCCTCTTCTCATCACCGGACGCCTCGTGGGCCCGAAGTTCGTGAACGTCCGGGCCGTCCTGGAGCCGGACATCCGGGTCGGCGATCAGGTTCAGATACCAGACGGGGTTGTCGGGTGCCCCTCCCAACGACGCGACCACCGCGTACGAGCCGTCGTGCTCGACTCGCATGAGCGGTGTCTTGCGGATCTTCCCCGTTCGGCGGCCCCGGGTCGTGAGGATTATGCAGGGCTTACCCTCGAGCGTTCCGCCTTCTTTCCCTCCGGAGGACTCGTATTGGCGAACCTGCTCGGCCACCATGTCCCAGGGACTTGGTTCGTACTCACCGTCGAGTGACATGGCCTCACTGTATCGTTGGCCATCTCCGAGCGACCTAGAGCTCCCCGAATCTCCCCGCTTCCGCCTGAAGAGCGAGTTGGTTCTGCGCGCGAGCTTCTCGACACCACAGTCGTGGCTGGACGTGACGCAAACATATTCACGACTCTTGTCCGCGCAGAAGGCCTTTTTCGAAGGTGGCTTCCCTTCGGCGGCAAGCTTCTGAACGGAAAGCTGCCTAGCCGCGACCGGGAGATCCTCATCCTTCGGACCGCGTGGAATTGCAAAGCCGAATATGAATGGGCGCAACACGTCCTCATCGCAAGACGGGTCGGGCTGTCGGACGACGAGATCGAATTGCTCAACTCGACGCGAACGACTGTCGCCGAAGCCGGCTCGGCGCCACGATCTTGGCGGCCGTTCGACACCACCCTTGTGCGCGCAGCCGACGAGCTCCACGACGAGATGTGCATCTCAGATGCCACTTGGGACGAGCTGTCGCACGCCTACGACACCGCGCAGCTGATCGAGGTTCCCATGCTCGTGGGCCACTACCACTTGGTCGCGATGACGTTGAACACCCTCGGCGTCGAGCTCGACGACGGCCTGCCGCGCTTCGCGCGATGAATCCCTGGCCGGCGTCGTGTTCTCAGAGACCTGCCACGTCACGACGGCGCTGCACGCCTCGCCTTCGGCCTTGACGTGACGAGACGCAATGTGACGTGATGTGACGTGACGACTTTGCTCGAAGGACGGCGGATACTCGTGATAGGAGCGGGAACTCGGCCCAGTCCCGATGCCGATTCCCCCGTCGGCAACGGCAGAGCGGCGAGCCTTTTGGCAGCGAGACAAGGTGCGGCCGTCGCATGTTTGGACCGTGATGCGCAGTCCCTACGGGCCACGGTCGAGATGGCAAAGGCCGAGTCGACCGCAGAGGAACGATTGGCGATAGCGATCACTGCGGACGTAAGCGACGCGGACCGGTGCGCGTCTGCTGTCGAATCTGCGGTCGCCGGGCTCGGGGGTCTCGACGGCTTGGTGCTCAACGTTGGCGTAGGCATGGGACGGCGCCTCTCAGAGACGACTGTCGAGGACTGGGATACAACTTTCGCAGTAAACGTGCGTTCACACTTCCTCGTCTGTCGAGCCGCGATGCCGTCGCTCGCGGAGAGATCTTCGATCGTCTTCATAAGCTCCGTCGCAGGTTTGAAACCCGGTAGCCAGATCCCCGCTTACGACGCCTCGAAGGCAGCCCTTGCCGGTCTCTGCCGCCACGTCGCGTTAGAAGGGGCGCGCCGCCAGATACGGGCGAACGTGGTCGCCCCGGGGCTCATAGACACACCGCTTGGACGCGTTGCATCGATGGGACGTCCTTCTCGGGAGAGGACCCCTGTTCCGATGGGACGTCAGGGCACGGCATGGGAAGTGGCAGAAGCCGTGGTCTGGCTTCTTTCCGACGCGGCGAGCTACGTGACCGGACAGGTACTGGCCGTGGACGGCGGTTTGAGCACCCTCATCTGAACCCTCGTCTGAACCCTCGTCTGAGCACCCTCGTCTGAGCACCCTCGTCTGAAGCCAATCCGACCGAAGTCGTCGTCCCCCTACGGCGTCCCGGCCTTTTCGACGAGCTGTTCGCTCACCTCCCAGAGGCGGCGTGCACCCGCTTCGTCACGAGCCGCACTCGAGGGGGTGCGCTGTTTCGTCCCGATGAAGTAGCCACCGGTGACGTTCGCGACATCCGGTGACGACGCAACGTAGATCGATGCCTTCGCACCTTTCTCAGGCGATTTCATGAATGGCCTGGCGACGCCGATACCCAGCGCGAGCCAGCCGGACGTGTCGCCGTCGCGGCCGTACCCGGTTGCGACCGTGCCGGGGTGAACCGCGTTAGAGGTGACGCCGGAGCCATCGAGACGACGTGCCAGCTCGGTGGTGAAAAGGATGTTCGCGAGCTTGGTTTTTCCGTACACCTGCATCGCCGAATACCCCTTCGAGCTCTGAAGATCGTCGAAATCGAGGCCCGTGCGGGCCGAGCGGTGCGCTGACGAAGCAACGTTCACGATACGAGATGGCGCACTGTCGCGAATCCTGTCGGTGAGGATCTTGGTCAGGAGAAACGGGCCGAGATGGTTGATCGCGAAGGTCGATTCGTAACCGTCCACGGTCAATTGGCGGTCGGTCAGGACCACGCCCGCATTGTTCACGAGCACGTCGATCCGCGGACATCGATCGAGAATGTCCGCCGCGCCCTCGCGTACGGAGGCGAGGCTCGCGAGGTCGAAGACGCTGAGCCCTACGTCTGACCCCCCGCGACTCTCGATGTCTTTGACAGCGCTTTCCCCACGGTCCCGATCACGGGCGGTGATCACGACCTTGGCGCCTGCTCGAGACAGCGCGAGCGCGGTCTCGAGCCCGATCCCCGAGTTACCCCCTGTAACGACCACGGTCTTTCCGGACATGTCAGGTACGTTCATCGACCCGACAGCGTAGAGGTGTTACATGCGGTCCGGCGCCTCGATGCCCAACAGTCCCAAACCCTGCTCGAGCACCCTCGCGGTCAGGTCCGAGAGGAAGAGCCGGCTCCGACGGGTCTCGGGGTCCGGGGCTCTCAGCACAGGGCATTTCTCGTAGAAAGACGTGAAAGACGTCGCGAGGTCGAACAGGTAGGCACACAACTTGCTCGGGCTCCACGACTGGAGCGTCGCCGCCAGCGCGTCGTCGAATCCGAGGAGTTGGAGCGCTAGAGCCCTTTCGGGTGGTTCGGCGATCATGGGCGGCGGACCACCCTTTGGGGGATCGACTTCTCCCCGGCGGAATATCGAGCGGATCCTCGCGTGCGCGTATTGGAGATACGGGCCGGTGTCGCCCTCGAACGCGAGCATCCGGTCGTAGTCGAAGGTGTAGTCGCGCACCCTGTCGGTCGAGAGATCCGAGTACTTGACCGCTCCGATCCCGAGCTCGTCCGCGACCACGGCTCGCTCGTCGTAACCGAGGTCCGGAGCACGTTCTGTGATCGCGTCAGATGCTCTCGCGACAGCCTCATCGAGAAGGTCCACGAGCTTCACCGTCTGCCCGGCCCTCGTGCGGAACATCTTCTTCGCCGCGTCCAGGACGCTTCCGAACGACACGTGCACGGCTTCGACATCGGCCGGTAGCCAACCCGCCGAACGCGCCACTGCGAAGGACATCTGAAGGTGCTGTGCTTGTGGGGCCCCTACGACGTAGAGGATGAGTCGCGCACCGAGACGCCCGACCCGGTCGCGGATCGCAGCGAGATCGGTGGCCGCATATCCGAAGCCGCCGTCGGACTTCTGCACGATCAGAGGCAACGG
>DASPVS010000315.1:0-3096 GCA_035622235.1 Acidimicrobiales bacterium
CGACACGACCCGGCGCGGCTCATGTGGCTCTTCTCGTCGCGGCGATCTTGGCGGTGCCCGCCGTTCTGATCGCGCAACCTGTCGACGGTCCGGGACGGGTGCCTGTTCTTCTGCTCGGATCGACGGTTCTCCCACTTCTCATCGTGGTGTATTTGATCCACCAGGTCTTCACCCGCGCAGCAGCGGAGTTCCGCGCTCAACACGACCCGCTGACCGGAGTTTGCAACAGAGTCCTCTTCGACGACCGCCTGGCGACGAGCGTCGCTCAAGCGCGGCGTACCGGCGGCAGCGTGGGTGTGATGTTCGTCGACATCGACAGGTTCAAGAGCGTCAACGACAGTCTCGGACACGCGGTCGGCAACCAACTGCTCCAGGCGGTCGTTCGCCGGCTTCAGGGAAGGCTCCGTGAAAAGGACACACTCGCGCGCATGGGTGGGGACGAATTCACGATCCTGCTCCCCGAAGCCAACGGAAAAGAGCATTGCACCCGAATGGCCGAGCGGGTCATGGCGACTTTCGTCGAGCCCTTCGCAGTCGGTCGGACCCAGCTTTCCGTGCAAGCGAGCATCGGCGTCGCTGTTTTTCCCTACGACGGTGCGGATCCGGACACACTTCTGAAGCACGCCGACGCGGCCATGTACCAGGCGAAGGCTGCGGGTCGCAACAAGTACGTGGTCTACGACTTGGCCATGAGCGCAAAGTCGAAGCTTCGGCTCGCACTCGAGTCAAGCCTGCGAACGACTCTCGAATCGGGACGTCTGACCGTCCACTACCAGCCCAAGCTCGATACCGAGACCCGGAAGGTCGTGGGCGCAGAAGCCCTCGCGCGTTGGAGGCATCCTCGACTCGGGTTCATTCCTCCTTGGGCGTTCATCCCCTTGGCCGAGGAGACCAGCCTCATCTCGACACTCGGCGGTTGGGTGCTCGAGACGGCTTGTCGCCAGACAAAACAGTGGAGCGAGGGCGGACTCGAGGTCGTCCCGGTCTCGGTCAACTTGTCGCCCCGCCAGTTCGCTCACAGATCGGTCGTGGAGCTCGTGTCCGAAGTGCTCGAACGCACCGAACTGGACCCGACACTGCTCGAGCTCGAGGTGACAGAGAGCGTCCTCGTTGACCACGTCCACGAAGTCGCGGACAGCCTGAGGCGATTGCGAGAGATGGGAGTGCGCTGCTCGATCGACGACTTCGGCACCGGCTACAGCTCCCTCGGATATCTGGCGGACATGGCCGTCGACGCGATCAAGATCGACCGCTCGTTCGTCCGTCGCATCAATGCGGGGTCGGGCACCGACCACATCGTCGCGGCTTTGATCGCGCTCGCACACGGCTTAGGCATCGAGGTCGTGGCCGAAGGCGTCGAAACCGAGCTCCAGTACAAGTTCCTGCGGAATTTGAACTGCGATCAAGTTCAAGGCTTCAGGTTCAGCCCCGCCGTGTCTGCAAACGAGTTCGCGCGGATCTTGAAAGAACCGTCTTACGAAAAGCAGGGCGAAGCTGCGATCGTCCCGATGACGAACGGCGTGACGGCCGAAGACACAGAACATCTCGAGGCCATTCTCGACTGCGTGCTCGGTGAGCGCGCCTGGCCGAAGGATCTCGCTCTCGACGACTTCGACGACCTCCTCGTCGCGTTGGAAAAAGACGCAGTCGCGGCGATGACCATGCACAGATCGGGAAACCTGTCGGCGAAGCTTGCCATGGGGACCATCGCCGGTGTCGCGTCGGTCGCTGGGGGCGTCACTGCCGCCGGAGCCTTGCCGCATTCGACGCAACTCGTCGCCTCACAACTTTTCCAGCAAGCGGCGGGGATCGTCCTTCCGGGGGTGGTGAGCCCGACGGGCGATCAACCCTTCGGTGGCGGGCACGGCGACTCCGGAAGATCGAAGCTCGGGGATCCCCTCGGTACCGGCGACGGACGCGTGGATCAGAGCGCCGGCGAGTCCGGGCAGAACACCGGTTGGGAAGGGGACGGAGGTCTCGACCGTCTCCTCTCCTCTGCGATCCCCGGCTCTTCAGGTTCGGGCGGCGGATCCTCATACGGAATGGGCGGCCACGGTTCTGAACGGACCGAAACTGGATGGACCGGGTCCGGATGGACCGGGTCCGGATCCTCCAAACACGGTCGACACGGGCACCCGGGTGGGTCCGGTGATTCGAGTGGCTCTGGAGGTTCGGGTGGTTCGGGTGATACCTCCGGTTACGGCGCCGGCAGTTCGGGCGGCTCCGGCGTACCGATCCTCGGGGTATCAGGAAACGGGCCCACGACGACCCAGGGCGCCCCTGGGTCTGGGACCCCCGGTTCCTCGTCAGGTTCGGGTTCGGGTTCGGGCTCGGGTTCAGGCGGCGGCTCCGGCTCCGGCGGCAATAACTCCGCCAACTCGGGTGGCACCTCGGGTTACGGCGCATCCGGAGGATCGTCGAATGCTGGCAACTTCAGTCCCGGAGGCGGAGGAGGCGGCCACAGAGGAAGCGGAGGAAAGTCTGGTCGGGGCGGAGGGCCTGGCGGTTCCGGTGCAAGCGGATCGGGCGCAAGCGCTGGCAACTCGGGCGGTACCGGTACCTCGAACCCGGGGAGCGGTTCGAGCGGTGGGGGGTCGTCCGGCGGAGCGTCGGGCTCCGGCAACGGAGGACCTTCCCACGGCGGGGGTGGCGGATCCTCGGGCGGAGGAGATTGGCCGGGCACCGGCGGAGGAACAGGTGGGACGGGCGGCGCTGGCGGATCGGGTCCTTCTCATGGCGGAGGTGGGAGCTCCTCGAGCGGTGGTGGGAACTCCTCGAGCGGTGGTGCCAACTCAGCGACCGGTGACAAACCAACGTGGTCCATAACGGGCGGTCCGGGTACCGGCTCAGGCAAGTCCGGTGATCCCAGCAACGAGGCGGACGGACACTCGGATCTGTGAGTTTGAACTCCGAAGTTCGCGACGGCGTTATCGCTGAAGCGCGTCACGACCTCATGGCCGTGGGTCGGACGCATCTTCATGGATCATGCCCATCGCCCTTGTCTGACCCAGGATTGCGTCCCCTCAACAGCGAATGCGAAAACGCGTAGAGGTTGTTTACTCGGGAGATTGCGCCTGATAGCGTTACCGGACTTAC
>DASPVS010000316.1:0-8364 GCA_035622235.1 Acidimicrobiales bacterium
CCGGAAAGAAGATTCCTATCTCCCTTCGAGCCGAGTCGGCGGAATCCGAGCCGTGGACAAGGTTCTCGGTGAGCAGAGTGCCGAGATCACCACGGATAGTCCCGGGCGGCGCCTCGGCAGGGTTGGTCGGGCCCATCAAGACGCGGACGATCTTCCAGGTGTCCTCGGGGCCTTCGACAACCGCTACAAACGCCGGCGCACCGGTTATGAACGCGACGAGCTCCGCGTAGAAGGACTTGCCTTTGTGTTCTTCGTAGTGCCGCTCCGCGGTTATCTCGTCGATGGTGCGCAAGTCGCCGCGCACGAGTCGCAGACCCTTTTGTTCGAGACGGCCGAGGATCTCTCCGACAAGACCGCGTTCGACGGCGTCAGGTTTGCATATGACGAGGGAGCGGTTCACGGTGCCGCGCAGGCTAGTTGCGAAGACAGGCGGCAAGCTAGTGTCGCGTCTCGACTCAGCCGCGTCGGCCGGACCCGTTCAGCTCGCTCCCGAGCAAATCGCGAGCTTCAGCCACCACGTACAGAGAACCGGTGACGAGAAGCATCCCGTCCTCGCGGACACGAGGCAGAGCAACGTCGATCGCGTCGGATACGGTTCCCACACTGAGGGCGTCGAGTCCGACCTCCCTGGCGGCGGCTGCGACGTGCTGCGAATCTATCGACCTCGGTGACGGTGCGTTGCAAGCCACCACAGTCTTCACCCCACCATCGCGCAGCTCCGCGAGGATGGAACCAGGGTCGCGTCCTTGCAGAAGTCCGACGACTGCGACGATCTCACCTTCAACGTGGAACTCCTCGCGTAGGGACCGTGAGAGGGCTTGCGCTCCCCCAACGTTGTGCGCGCCGTCGAGCAGGACGAGCGGTTCGTGCCCGATGACCTCGAGCCGCCCTGGCATCCGCACGGCAGCAAGGCCCTCTTCGACAACTTCGGGAGAGAGCGGACCGGCGAAAAAAGCCTCCGCGGCTGCCACCGCACAAGCCGCGTTGTATCCCTGGTGGGCCCCGTGAAGAGGCAGGTACACCTCGGGATAGTTGGCAGCAGGCGTGCGCAGGTCGAGAACCCTCCCACCGACCGCGACGGCGTTCGACTCGCAATCGAACTCGACACCGAGCTCCCAAGTCTCGGTTGCACCCACTGTCTCCGCCACCGACTGGAAGAACGCGACCAGCTCGGGTTGCTCCACTCCCAAGATGACGCGGCAACCCGGCTTGATGATCCCGGCCTTTTCACTCGCGATGTCGAGCAGTGTCGGCCCCAGGACATCGGTGTGGTCGTAGCTCACGTTTGTGATGACACTCACATCTGCCTGCACCACATTCGTGGCGTCCCACCGACCACCGAGACCTACTTCGATCACCGCGACGTCGACTGCGACATCTGCGAACCACCGAAACGCCGCTGCCGTCAAAAGCTCGAATCTCGTGGCACCGTCGGGGAGAAGCGGCTCGAGCTGTCTCAGACTTCCGAGGACCTCGGACAGTTCCTCGTCGTCGATCGGATCAGAGTTACGAGTGATGCGTTCGTTGAGCCGCGAGAGGTTTGGGCTCGTATAAGTGCCAACGGACAGGCCGGCCGCGGCGAGCAGCTCCGTGATCATGCGCGCCGTCGATCCCTTGCCGTTCGTTCCGGTGATGTGAATCACGGGACACGTTGCTTGGGGGTCGCCGAGCAACTCGCACAATGCGAACATGCGGTCGAGCGAAGGGGTTGCGGGCCGCGGGGGCATGCCCAGTTCGAAGTTTGTATGGGAGTCGAGCCAACCGACCAACTCGTCACGAAGTCCTGCTGCGTCTTGGTCCTCGCTCGAGCCTCCGCTCGCGCCGTTTGATCCTGTTGATCCCGCCGATCCCGTTGATCCCGGTGAAGCGCTCACCGGCGCAAGCAGGTTGTCAGGAAGCTGCTCTCCGGGTTCGCGCCGACTTCGCCGGTTCACCCTGGGGAACGAGAGTCGGGTGCACCCTGTCGAGAACAACGGAGCGGTCTATCACGCACTTGCCCACGTCCGTCCGGCTGGGCAGGTCGTACATGACATCGAGAAGGACCTCTTCCAATATGGCCCGGAGACCCCTCGCTCCTGTCCCACGAAGCAACGCCTGTTCGGCCACCGCTTCCAAGGCATCGTCCGCCAGCTCGAGCTCGACCCCGTCGAGCTCGAAAACCCGTCGGTACTGCTTGACGAGTGCGTTCTTCGGCTCTATCAGGATCCGGATCAGTGCGTCCTTGTCGAGACTGGAAACTGCCCCGACTACCGGGAGACGCCCGATGAACTCCGGAATGAGCCCGAACTTCATGAGGTCTTCGGGAAGCACGTGGCGAAGAACCTCGTCGTCGTAACCCTCCGCGCTGCGACGCACCTCCGCGCGAAAACCGATTCCTTTACGGCCGATCCGGCTCTCGATGATCTTGTCGAGGCCTGCAAACGCTCCACCGCAGATGAACAGAATGTTCGTCGTATCGATCTGGATGAATTCCTGATGAGGATGTTTGCGCCCACCTTGTGGGGGTACCGAGGCGGTGGTTCCCTCGAGGATCTTGAGCAACGCCTGCTGGACGCCTTCACCCGACACGTCACGGGTGATCGACGGGTTCTCGCTCTTGCGCGCGATCTTGTCGATCTCGTCGATGTAGATGATCCCGGTCTCGGCGCGTTTGACGTCGTAGTCGGCCGCCTGGATCAGTTTGAGAAGAATGTTCTCGACGTCCTCACCCACATATCCGGCTTCGGTGAGCGCCGTGGCGTCCGCAATGGCGAAAGGCACGTTCAGCATTCGCGCCAACGTCTGCGCAAGAAGGGTCTTGCCACATCCGGTCGGACCGAGAAGAAGGATGTTCGCTTTGGCTAGCTCCACCTCACTGGCTTGTGCGGGCCCGGCTTGAACACGTTTGTAGTGGTTGTAGACCGCGACGGACAGGATCTTCTTGGCGTATTCCTGGCCGATCACGTAATCGTTCAGGAACTCGAAGATCTCCTTGGGCTTTGGAAGGTCCTCGAACGAGAGCTCGCTCGACTCTGCAAGCTCTTCCGCGATTATGTCGTTGCAAAGGTCGATGCACTCGTCACAGATGTAGACACCTGGTCCGGCAATTAGCTTCTTGACCTGCTTCTGCGACTTTCCGCAGAAGCTGCACTTGACCAGGTCCCCACCGTCACCGAACTTGGCCACCCTCGCCCCCTTCGCGTCTTCCCGAGCCTAGGCCGCGCCGACCGCCTCAGCGGCGGCTACGGCGTCTCTCGTCGTGATGACTTCGTCGATCAATCCATAGGTGACCGCTTCTTCCGCTGTCATCACGAAGTCCCGGTCGGTATCGGTGGCGATCTTCTCCACCAGTTGCCCCGTATCAGAAGCGAGCATTGCGTTCAGAAGGTCACGCATTCGCAGGATCTCTTTGGCCTGATTCTCGATGTCGCTGGCCTGTCCACCGACACCACCCCAAGGTTGGTGAAGGAGAATCCGAGCGTGCGGGAGTGCGAATCGCTTGCCCGGGGCACCGGCTGCCAGCAAGACACCCGCGGCAGAGGCGGCCTGGCCGAAACAGAAGGTGGACACGTCGGGCTTCACGAATTTCATCGTGTCGTAGATGGCGAACAGCGCAGTTATGTCGCCGCCCGGCGAGTTGATGTAAAGGTGGATGTCCTTGTCGATGTCCTCGTATTCGAGGAACAGCAGTTGCGCGCAAATCAGGTTGGCGACTGCGTCGTCGATAGGGGTGCCGAGGATGATGATCCTCTCCTTCAGCAACCGTGAGTAGAGGTCGTATCCCCGCTCGCCGCGGCTCGTCTGCTCGATGACCGTAGGCACCAAATAGCCGTACGCTTCGCCGCTCACGTCTCGACCTCTGCCGTCAGCTGCTCTTGTGATCCCACTTCCTCGTCACCTTCGCCTGCACCCGGATCCTCCCCTAACGGGATATCCGAGGCTGTCGTCTCACTGGTGTCTTTCGGACCGGCGGGGCCGGGACCGATTTCCTCGTTGTCGTCCCGGAGGGAGTCACGCGATACCGGGTTTCCGTCTACATCGGCCAACTCGACATGATCGAGCAGCCATTCGAGTGCTTTCGCCTTCCTCCGATCCGAGCGTACCGCGGGAAGTCTTCCAGCGCGATCCAATCGGGCACGAAGTTCTTCAGGTTTCGTGTCTATGGATGTCGCCATCTCGGCGATCGCCGCGTCCAGCTCCTCATCGGAGACCTCCAGATCCTCGGCATCAGCGAGAGCGCGAAGTGCGAGGTCTATCTTCACAGCCCTCGCGGACTCCTCCTGCAGCTCAGCGAGCAGCGACTGCTCGTCGCGCCCCGAAGCTTGGAGGAATTGTTCGATCGTCATTCGCCGGCGTTCGAGACGGTGTCCCAGGTCGTGGAGCCTCTCTCGTACCTCCTCCGAGACGAGGGTCTCTGGCGGATCCTCGTCGATCAGGCCGATCAGAGCGTCGAGCGCCCCCTGGCGTAGAGCGATCTGTGCCTGAAGTCGCTTGATGCGGGCGATGCGGGCTCGTATGTCGGAACGGAGCTCCTCCAAGGAGTCGAACTCCGATGCTTCTGCCGCCCATTCGTCGTCAGCGGCGGGCAAGAGCTTTTCCTTCACGTCCTTGACCAACACCCGGTACGAGCCGCGGATCGGGCTCACCTGCCCCGAGGCGTCGCCCTCTGGGCCACGCTGGGCCGGGAGAGGGGCGTCGAATTGAAGAATGTCTCCAGCCCGAGCGCCGCGTAAATGGTCGTCCAGTCCTTCGATGTCGGACCCCGATCCAACCTCGTAGGAGTAGTCCTCCACGTCGAGGTCGTCTCCCCCGTGGAGGTCGATCGTGACCGAGTCCCCGTCACGTGCCGGACGGGGAACGCTCGAGAGCTCCGCTGAGTGCTCACGGAGCCGGTCTATCTCACGCTCGACTTCTGCATCCTCCACGGCCACCTCGGGCACGGTGACGACCAGGCCCTGATATCCGGGAATCGAGACCGTCGGCCGTACCTCGACCAGCGCGTCGAAGGTGAACTCGTCGTCGTCCTGGCTGGTTATGTCGATCTCCGGTGGAGCGATGGGATCGACGTCGGTGTCCTGCACGGCACGGGCGTAGAGATCGGGAAGGGCGTCACTCATCGCCTGCTTGCGCACGGCGTCGTGACCGCCGAGTCGTGCCTCGAGGACCCTTCTCGGGACATGGCCCGGCCTGAATCCAGGCACCCGCATTTGGCGAGCCAACCGGCTGAAGGTCGCGTCCAGCGCCTCGTCGACTTCCTGCTGGTCGACCTGCACGGACAGACGAACCCGATTGCCCTCGAGGGGTTCTGCCGTGGCTCGCATACAGGCGGCTCACTCTACCGGCCGTTCTCCTGGCCCCTGTTTGCGCCGGTCTGGGTCTCGCGCTGCGCCGGTCTGGGCCAGGCCTGAGTCGGCTGCGCCAGGTCTGCGCCTCGCGCTGCGCCGGGTCTGGGCCGGTCTACGCCGGGTCTGGGCCGGTCTGCGCCTGGGCTCCGCCGGCGTCCCGGCCTCGGCCATCCGCGTGCTCAGGGGGAGGTGGCGCTAGCTTTCAGCCGATCCCGCCCAGGGATGAGCAGGTCCCGACCAGGGATGATCAGACTGAGGAGGCAAGGGTGGCGTCGTACGAGGGCTACTGCGTCAAGTGTCGCGAAAAGCGTCAGTTCGAGGGCAAGGAGGTCGAGCTGGCCAACGGCCGGCGGGCCGCGCAAGGTACGTGCCCGATCTGCGGCACGAAGATGAACAGGATCCTGGGGAAGAAGTAGGCGGCTCACGCCCGTGAAAGCGCGTCCAGCAGCGCGCCTTCACGCAAACCCCATTCGCTGACCACGTATCTTTCGATTCCCAGCTCGAGGGCGAGGCATTCCAGGATCGTCGCTCCGAGCGGAAGGACGGGAGCTCGTCTCGGCGGCATTCCAGCGAGCGCCCTGCGATCAGCCAGGGGCATTCGGGCCAGTTGAAAGGCCAGTTCACCGATTTGAGGGGCGGCAAGCTCCACTTGATTCACATCCGCCGAGGACGCCTCGGGCGGCCGTCTGATGGACGACGTCGCAATGCGGGCCAGCGCTCGAGCCGTTCCTCCGCTGAGCACGCAGCGCTCGGTGACGCCGCTGAACCTCGAAAGATGGCGTTTGACGTCGTCGAGGCAACCGGAGGTTCTTTCCCGGATCGACGACCTGTCCGAGCTGCTGAGAACGTCCCCGGTACTCAGCTCCCCTTTGAGACGCGTCGGTCCGATCGGAACGCTCGTGGCCACGACAATCCGGCCTCCAGGTCTGCCCCAACCCACGGCCAGCTCCAAGCTGCCTCCCCCGAGGTCGACACCCATCGAATCTCCTTCGGGCATCCAAACACCGGCGCGCTGCCCGACGAAGCACAATCGAGCCTCCTCCTCTCCGTCGAGGACACGCACCGGGACGCCGATGGCACGCTCCAGCCGTCGAACGACATCTGGCCCATTTGTCGCGTCTCTCAGTGCCGCGGTCGCAAGCGCGACGACCACGTCCGCTCCGGCTGATCCCAGCTGGGCTCGGAGCCGGCGCGCCGCCGACAGAGCGGCCGTGACGCGCTCGGGTGGTATGTCGCCGCTCGCCCCGACGGACATCCCGAGGTTCAAAAGTGCCCTACGGCGCAAGACCGGGTGGAGAGAACCGCCGGGCCCCGCTTCGCACAGGAGGAGGTGGAAAGAGCTGCTCCCGAGATCCCACACCGCGGCACGTACCGGCACCCGATGGAAGGTAGCCGTCTTGCGCGGTACGACTGCGGTTACGCGACGATAGGTCTTCGTGAAGGTTTGGGAAGTAGCGGTTCCCGGGCCCATCGACAGTGGCCCGCTGCAGCCTGCGGAACGGCCGAAGCCAGAGCCAGGTCCCGGACAGGTTCGCGTGGAGGTGTCGGTATGCGGTGTTTGCCGGACCGACCTTCATGAAGCTGAAGGGGACCTTCCCGTCCATCGGCCCTTTGTTGTGCCCGGTCACGAGATCGTCGGGCGCGTCGACGGCCTGGGACCCGGTGCTCGGCGCTTCCAGATCGGTGACCGAATCGGAATCGCGTGGCTCGCTTCAACGGACGGCAGTTGTCGTTTCTGCCGGCGGGGTGACGAAAACCTTTGTGAATCCGCCACGTTCACCGGATGGGACCACGACGGCGGTTACGCGCAGTTCACTCTCGCGAATGAGGCTTACGCGTACGAGATACCGGAAGGGATCGGTGACGAGCAAGCGGCGCCCCTTCTCTGCGCGGGCATCATCGGATACCGCGCCTTGCGTCTCGCTTCCCTTCCGGAAGGCGGTCGGCTGGGGATTTACGGGTTCGGAGGATCCGCGCACCTCACTGCACAGGTCGCGATGAAGCAAGGTGGCGAGGTGCACGTGATCACGCGTTCTGCTGAAGCGCGCAAACTGGCTCTCGATCTTGGCGCCGCTTCGGTCGGAGGAGACGACGACAGGCCACCGGTGCCTGTCGATGCAGCCATCCTCTTCGCTCCGGCCGGAAACCTCGTTCCGAGTGCTCTGAGCGCGCTGGACAGAGGGGGAACACTGGTGGTCGCGGGGATCTACCTGAGTGACATACCTCCGCTCGTGTACGAGGAGCATCTCTTCTACGAGCGCAAACTAAGAAGTGTTACGGCCAACACGCGACGGGACGGAGAGGAGCTGCTCCTTCTCGCGTCCCGACTCGGCATCGTGTCCACGACGACGCCTTACGCCTTCGACAGAGCCGATCGCGCTCTGAGCGATCTAGCCCACGACCGGGTGAACGGCGCCGCAGTTCTCCAGATCAACGAGAGTGCCCGGCCCTGACTGAAAGATCCGGCCTACTGAGGGAGTGCGGGCCTGGTCGAGAAGTGCGGGCCTGGTCGGAGTGGCGAGGCCGGCAGGTCGCGGCTCGACGTCTACGCTGTCCTACTCTTTAGGCCGCAGGGCGCGCCCGGAGTGCGCGCTCAGCCCGGGTATCGAACTCGACAGCGGTTTGCGGCCGTCTCGTCAGACGAGTGCTCGGCACACGGGGAGTAGCGCAGCTCGGCAGCGCACCTGCTTTGGGAGCAGGAGGTCGCGGGTTCAAATCCCGCCTCCCCGACCGGTTCAGCTCACGTCTGTTCTCCTTGCGGATCGGCGCAGGCCAAACAGGTTCCGAAGATCTCAAATGTGTGGCTCACGTCGACGAAGTCGTTCGCCTGAGCGACGGTGTCGGCCCAACGCTCGACCTCTGGACCTTCCACCTCTACCGTACGACCGCATTTGCGGCAAACCAAATGGTGGTGATGCTCGCCGGTGTCGCAACGGCGGTAGAGCGTCTCACCGTCGTCCGCACGTAGCGCGTCGACCTCGCCCAGCTCCGCCAAAGCCCGGAGCTGGTTGTAGACGGTGGTGAGCCCGACGTTCTCCCC
>DASPVS010000317.1:0-3120 GCA_035622235.1 Acidimicrobiales bacterium
CGCGATCCGGCGACCACCGCGACTCCTTCGGCCACGAGTCGCCGCGCCACGGCGAGGCCGATGCCTTTGCTTGCTCCCGTCACAAGCGCGCGCTTTCCCTCGAGCCCAAGATCCATCGTCCCTCCTCGCGGCCTAGGAGCCAGCGCGTCTTGTCTCAGACACCATTTACCTTGAGCCAGTCGAGGACGGCGTTCGCCACGTCCTTCCAGCCGGCGTCGATGGTCAGCGAATGGCCACGCCCTTCGAACTGCTTGAACTCGGTGACGGCAGCGGAATCGCGATATTGCTTGAGTGTCGAACGAGTGACCTTGTCGGGCACCGTGTGGTCCTTGGTCCCTGATATGAGGAGAAGCGGCCCGCGCTCCTCGTTCTCCGTCTCGACTTTTGCAGGGGAATGCAACGAGAAGTTGGCCGTGGCCGCCTCGAACAACGGTCTGGCAGGAGAGGGGATCGTCCAGCGTTCGAAAAGCGCGTCGGACTCCTCCTGAGTCACCGCATTTCCAAAGCCGAACCGAAACTCCTTGCTCGTAAGAGAGATGGCCTTGTGCCGATTGGCTGGATTGCCCAAAGCTGGTAGGGAAGCGCGCAACTGGGCCAGGGGGAGGGGAAGTACCCCTTTGATCTGCGCCGGATCGATCGCCACCGCGGCTGCGCCGTAACCTTCTCCGAGAAGCTTTTCGGCGATGAGGCCGCCAAAGGAGTGGCCGACGAGCACCGGGTTTCCCTCTAGGCCGTCGATGATCTCACTCATGTGAGAGGTAATTTCATCGATGCCGACGTTGGCGACCGCTTCCGGATGCTCCCTGGCCTCCTCCACCGTTTGCGGCTCGTTCGGCCACCCGGGCGCCACCGGTTCGTAGCCCGATTCACGGAAAAGTTCGACCCACGGTGACCAGCTGGTTGAGTGCAACCAAAGCCCGTGGATGAAGACGGCTGGCTTGTTTCCGGCAACCATGGCAACTCCCTTCGCGCGATTACCTTGAGAACGCGATGACCTCGAGAACACAACGATGACCACGAGAACACAACACCTTTTCGAGGGCGCTGTCCAAGACCTATTCGACGTGGATCGATAACCGTTTGGCATGGTCGAGCTGTACTGGCGATTACGGTTCCATAGGTGCCGTGCATGACGCGCGACCGAGCACGTTAGGGATCGGCGTGGACCTCGACCTGCGACAAGTTCGCTATTTCGTCGTTGTAGCTGATGAGCTTCACTTCGGCCGCGCAGCAACCAAGCTGCATGTCAGCCAACCGGCGCTTTCGAAGCAGATCCGGAAGCTGGAGGAGCAGCTCGGTGTCCGCCTGCTCGTACGCGACAGCCGCCACGTTGCCCTCACCGTCAGGGGTGAAGAGTTCCTCGGCGACGCCCGGGAGTTGCTCAAACTGGCAGAGCGGATGCAGCAGATACCGGACGGGAACCGGGTGAGGATCGCTCACGTCTTCGAGCTGGCGACCAGCCGTGAGGTGTCCGACGCTTATTCGAAGGCCCGCCCGGACGTGACGATCGTCGAACACGCCATGGACAGCGTGACACAGCTAGAAGCGTTGCTCGAGAATCGCCTCGACATCGCCATCCTCCGCGTCACGTCCCAGATGCTCCATGACCATCCAAAGGGCTGGTCCCACGCCCTGCTCCGACTCGAACCATTGCGTTTGGTGGGACGCCCCGGCGATCCTGCTCGGCCGACCGTGTCCTTGTTCGAGCGTCCGATCGAGGTCTTCGGGGATCCTCCCGCCTCTGGTCTGCACAAGGCGTACGGCAACTTCTTGACCGCATTCGAGCGATCCTTAGGGCTGTCCATGCGATGGCTGGGTACTCCTGGGGCCTTCAGCCATTGCTTGGCTGTGATCGACCGCGCAACAGAGCCGGCGTTTCTCCTCGAGTTCGACAGCTATGCCCTGCGCTATGAAGCGAATGGGTTGCCAGTGTCGAATCCTGAAGAGGTTTCGCCGCACTATCCATGGTCGATAGCGTGGCGTGACGGTCGAATTCCTGAGGCCACTGCTGATTTCCTTGAGATCGCCCAAGAAACAGGGACATCCCGCGACTGGCGAGACTTCGACCTTTTGCAAGGAGCACCCCCGTGGTTGCCTCCCGATGATCCGGTGGCAGCGGAGCTGGGATTCCAGTCGCAGATCGACGTGATCGGAGTGCAGAGGCGATCGTGAAACTCATTTGGCGCGGGGCCATCCCCACGAGAGGCGACGAATGCGGCCGAAGGCTAGATGGGGCAGATGGGGCGCATGTGGCGTGTGTGGCGCGTGTGGCGTCGTTCGAGCACGACCCAGTTCGTCAATCTTGGTGAGGCATCGAGCCCTGCCACCGGCGATGCTGACAGCGCCTTGTGAAGCGGGAAGAATGCAGGCTTCGGTGGAGCCGGAGTCACCAGGGGGACAAATGAGACAGCGATTTCACTTTCGTTCTGCGGGCGCACGCGCCTCGTTGGCTTTTCTGAGCCTCGGGGTACTGGCGCTCATAGTTCCTGGCGTGGCGGCAAGCGGAGCGAGCGCCGCGTCCGGGCCTTCTCTGAAGATCTCGCAAACAAGCGGTCTTTCGCCCGGCCAAACCGTGAGCATCACGGGGAAGGGCCTGACCGGCGATAGCGGAGACTCTCTCGCGCAGTGTTCTCCCACCGCCACCAATTCCTCGGAGTGCGACCTCTCGACGGAGGTTGCGATCACCGTGAGCGCCAAGGGGGTCTTGGCTCCCGTCAATTTGACCCTTCCGGGGCCAGGCGACGGGCTCTGCGGAACTCCGGCCCTCAAGACGCCGGCACTTGTTTGCGGGATAGGTCTCGTGGCAAACACCTCTGGACCACCGTTCCCCGTCACAACGCTCGCCACGGTTTCGTTCCCGGATTACTACCTGTCGCTCGGTGACTCCTATTCGGTCGGTTACCAGCCTTCACCGTCACCGGGTGGCGCGACCTTCGGGTACACAGGCTATGTGGCCAAAAAGGAAAAGCTGACTCTCGAGAACTTCGGCTGCGGCGGAGCGACGACAGCTTCGATGACAACCTTTACAGGCGTGTGCGGCGTTACCGGATACGGTCCCCCCGCTGCCTTCGACCCGGCGCCGATTCCAACCGGCGACAGCCAAGAGACCGGGGCCGATGC
>DASPVS010000318.1:0-2695 GCA_035622235.1 Acidimicrobiales bacterium
GTCTGCTTCGCCTGCGCCTCCGCTTCAGCCTGGGTCTGGTCGACGAAACGCTGAGCGAGAAGGAGCGTCCGCTGCAAGGAGTCGTCCGACACGACCGGTGCTTGCGACCCCGCTTGTACCTGCTGCTCCAGCGTGCTTATCCGCTCGGCCGCTTGGCGCAGAAGCTCGGTTCCTTGGCGAAGTTGCTCCTGCAACGCCTCGGCTTCTACGGCTACGCGCTCCAGGTAATCATCGACGTCCTCGATGTGGTAGCCCCGCAGCGTCTGCCGGAATTCGACCGTCCGAAGGCTGTCGAGGCTGGATTGCTGGCTACTCGACTGGGGGTTGTCCATGTGAGCCGATCCTAGCGAGGCCGGCTTCACGTTGCCGGGATGGAACTGGTCCTCCGGCGGCCCGACTGGATGGTTCCAGCGGAGGCTTGGAGCCGACTCGCCTGCGGCGGGAGTTGCCTGTCATGCGCGTAGTAGTCGCTGGTCAAAGGATGCGGTACAGGGAATCAGAGGTAGACGACGATCAGTCTGACCACGACGATCTGAAGGAACAGCAGGACGATGATGATCGACAGATCGATTCCCATTCCTCCGGCGCGTATCGGCGGAAGAATCCGACGTACCGGCGCGAGCACGGGTTCTGTGAGTCGATCCAGCACCCTGACGATGTGCTCGAGAGCGGACCCGGGGGCCGCAGGAAACCAACTGAGCAGCGCCCTGGCTATGAGTATGACTATGTAGGCCTCGACAACGGCGAGGGCGACGCTGCGTATCACGGACTGTCCCTCAGGTCAGCTTCCGACGCGCTCAGGGGCGCAGGAGCCCGTTGTCCTGCAGTCGCTGACGCTCTTCAGCCGAGACCTTGACGTTGGATGGCGTTACGAGGAACACCTTGTCGGCCACCCGTTCCATCTTCCCGCTGAGCGCGTACGTGACACCGCTGCAGAAGTCGATCATTCTCCGCATCAGCTCGCGGTCAGCTACCTGGAGGTTCACGATCACGGGTTGGTTCGCCATCAGTCGGTCCGCGATGTGGCGCGCATCGCCGAACTGGGTCGGTGCTACCACGTGCACCCGCGCACCTGACTCGGGAGCCACCGGCCTTATGACCGCGGGCCTGGGGGTTACTGCGCTCGACGGCCCTGTGGGCTCTTCTCTCGGAAGTGTTCTGATCGTCGAGGGCATAGCCGGCGCTTGCTCCTCGGGCTCCTCGACGGACGATCGGGGCGTCACACGCGGTGCGACGCTCGTACGCGGTTCGTACTCGTCGTACTCGTCGTACTCGTCGTCAGACAGGCCCAGGTAGACCATGGCCCGCTTGATGAATCCAGCCGCCATTGCGCGCCTCCTGCGCGACAGGTTAGTGCCTCGGATGACGACGATGGCGATGCACACAGACGCACGATGGTGGCTGCGAGCGATCCTTTGGACACCGGTCGCGACATCCGGTCATCGGACCTCGGACGGCCGGGGACCGAAAAGAGACCGACCCAAGCGCAGCATCGTCGACCCCCTTCGCAGTGCTATCTCCAGATCTTCGGACATGCCCATGGAAAGCTCGGCTAGGGCGAGCTGGCCCGCCAGATCCTGCACTGCGCCAAAAGCGCTGTCCGCCACGGCGGGTGGACCCTGAGGGGCCACTACCATGAGTCCCCTCACGTTCAACCCATCCGCCCGCAGTGAATCGACGAGTCCACGTGCTTCGTCGGGTCGACATCCGTTGCGTCCCGGTGCCCCGTCGACGTTGATCTGGACGAAAACGCCTGCGCCTCGTGCGTGCGCTGCGATCTCCTTCCCTTCGACCGCCCGGGACACGCTCTGCCAACACGACACCAAAGGAGCGAGCAGTTTCACACGGCGACGCTGTATTGCGCCGAGGTAATGCCAACGGGGAACAGTCGTCCACCGCTGATCCTCGGGCTTGTCACCGTGGGCGACCCGAAGGTCATCTTCACTTGCCTCGAGGTCATCTTCATCTGCATCTGAGCCACCCTCTTTCGTCCATGCGCTTGCGCCAGAGAGATCGGAGGCCTTGGCGAGAAGCTCAGAGGCGTAGTTCTCGCCGATTTCGGAAAGGCCTGCGCGAAGAGCCGTGACGATCGTGGCTGCCGGCATTCCTTTGGTCACTGCGACGACCTGAACGTCTTTGGGATCCCTGCCACACGACTCGATCCGCCGGCTGAGCACCTCCATGCGATCGATCATCGCCTCGAGAACGACTGCGGCTCCAAGGTCGCTCGAACCAGGTCCGCCCACGACCGCGGTACTACCCTTCGTTCCACACGAACAAAGCCTGTCTCTCCGGTTCGCCTCGGGTGCGGTGAGAGAAGAACCCGGACGAACATCCAGTGCAGCTCTCGGCCTCGAAGAGCAACGGGATGCCAGCCGAGTCGAGCGCCAACCGAACACCTTCAGGAAGATCAAGGGCCGGCTGGCCCAAACTGGTCTTCGCCCTCACCGAGGGACCGTACCTCTGGACGATCGGGTCGAGGTCCTCGACCGAGAATGCATAACAGCAAGGGTGAATACACGGTCCCAGCCCCGCCGACACCTCCGTGGCGCCCATCGATCGCATGACGTCGACAGCCTTTTCGAGAATTCCCGCTGCGAGACCCTTCCAACCGACGTGTACCGCTGCTGCGACACCTTGTCGTGATCCCAGTGCCACGGCGGCGCAATCCGCCACGAGGACGCACAAACGCGCC
>DASPVS010000319.1:0-3774 GCA_035622235.1 Acidimicrobiales bacterium
CGGTATCCGCGGACCTTGACCTGACTGTCGACACGCCCGAGGTGCTCGATCTCCCCGGCTTCGTTGACCCGACCCAGGTCGCCCGTCCGATAGATGCGCCCCGAAGGGTTCTGCGCAAGATGGAGAAAATCTGGGACGAAGGTTTTCGCGGTGAGGACAGGTCGGTTGAGATAACCCTGAGACACGCCGACTCCGGCGATACCGATCTCGCCCGTCTCTCCAGCGGGAAGGGCCCTCTCTGACCTCAGGTCAAGTACCACCACGTAGTAAGTGGGGAGTGGCACGCCGATCGTCACTGGTCGAGAAGGATGAAGAAGGGTCCATGTGGCGGTGACGGTCGTTTCCGTGGGACCGTAGGTGTTGAGGAACCTCCGGCCGGGGCGATACCAACGATCGACCAGATCCTGAGGGCAGGGCTCCCCCGAAACGAGCAGGAAACGAAGAGCAGGGAGTTCTTCGTCCAAGGTGGCGAGGAGGGAAGGTACGCAGCAGAGGGCCGTCACACGGTTCTGGTGCAGGAAGGCCCGCAACTCCGAACCTACGAGGTTCCCTCCATCGGGTTTTGGTACGAGGGTTGCACCCACTATCCACGAGACCCAGATCTCCTCCACGGAGAAGTCGAACGCCAAGGTGAGTCCCTGGTAGACGCGGTCGGTCTCGGTGATGCCGTACAACTCGGACGCTATTCGGACGAAATTGCAGATGCTGGAGTGCGAAACAGCGACGCCCTTCGGCCGCCCCGTGGTTCCCGACGTGTAGATGATGTAACAGAGGTCGTCCGGGGTGATCGGTCGATCAGTGATGTCCAGACGTGCGCGGCTCTCCGCGGCGATCCCATCCCGAGCCCTGTCCAGGCTCAAGATGCGAACGCCCTCGACGTGGACGACCGCGGAGGCCAAGGTTGAGCTCGTCAAGAGGGTGCTGATCTGGGCGTCCTCTATGACAAACGACAGTCGATCGGTGGGAGAGCCCGCGTCAAGTGGTACGTAGGCGGCGCCGGCCTTCAAAGCAGCAAGCATCGCGAAGTAGGCGTCCGTAGCCTGATCGAAGAGCAGGCCGACGCGATCACCGGGTCGAACGCCGTGGTGCAGAACCAAGAATCGCGCCAGCTGGTTGGCTCGTCCGTCCAGGTCGGTGAAAGTCAAGGAGCTAGCGCCGGCGTCGACCGCCAGTCGGTCGGTACGATCGAGGTTGCGAATCCGGGCACACTGAGCCTCGAACAGGTGCTCTAAGCGCTCGCCCTCTTTCCAACGGATGGTGTCGTCATCGGCGATGGCCGCCAGTACGACACCGTCACGAAGAAACTGTGCCCGGGGAGTGCCATCGAGGTCAGAGTCTTGAGTAGAGAGCGAGATGCACGGCGTACCGCGACCCAAGGAGTGGGTGCTGGTAGCGGTCGCGGGTTCTACGACAGAAGAGTCGACCACAGCGTGCGGCCCCCGAACGTAGCTGCGGTGGGACGGCAACGACAGGAACCCGTCATCTCTTGAGCGTGACTTCATCGCGCACGTACTCGATGCCAGTGAATGACGGGGTGATCGGCCGACTGAACAATTGGGTGATCATCCGACGTCCGACTGGACTTGTGATCGCTGGCATGAATGGTCGTATGCCTCCGATGAGAGGGCATTCCGAAAGTCGTACCAACGTGGACCTGGGAGCCGTGTGGCTTCTCTGTCTTGCTGGGCGGAGGGGGCGACACGGTTGCGCCAAGGCCTGCACCGATCGTCCGAAGGGGATTGGGAACTGGTACTCCGGCCGCAAACGCAGAACCAGCGCCGAGTCCAATCCCGAGAACGATCGCAACTGACAAACGGATCGCCCGCGATCGTGACCGGCGGGGCCGAGATACGTGAGACCGCAGATTGCGGCTCTGGCTTGCCAGCCTCCGCACCTTGGCGACCCCTTCGACCCGGGGCTCTACCTCGGGAGGTGCGAGTGCGTCGTGCAGCAGCCGCAGCGTCTCAGCGTCGACCTTTGCCCTCCGAGCTTTGTCAAACATCACGCTTCTCCAGGCGTTCTCGCGCCGTCTCGAGTCGAGTGGGCCGGAGGGTCGCCCGCCGTGGGCCAGCACTGCCCCGCCACAACGACGTCGGTGATAACGTCGAATCGTTACGGAAACTGTCGGTGGGTGGTGTCGTAACCACTCGGTGCGCGAAATAGGCGATGACTTGTCGATCCCTTGTGGAGCACAAAGGGACTTGAGTGATGCACGCCTCTTCGAGGGTCATGGTTCCGAGTCAACTTGAGCGGTGGAGCTTGCACAGCAAAGAAGAACGCCGTCGCAGGCACTCGCGAACAAGAAGCGCGTTGTGCGGAATCAACAGGCTCTGCCAACATTGCTTCGATGGGCCAAAGCCTTGACGACGCTTCGATGACACTTGACGCTTCGATGACACTTGATGGTGAGACCCAACTCATCGACGCAGCGCGGTCTGGCAACGAGGATGCTTGGGAAGTGCTCTATCGCCGTCTCTACCCGCGTCTTTCCGCCTTCCTGGCCCGGCGAATTGCTCCAGAGCACATCGAAGACGTCGTCAGCGAGACCATGGCGCGAGCCATCGCAGGTCTTGGGAGGGTCAGACTGGGGTCGGGCGGATTTGACGGCTGGGCCTTCGGAATAGCCCGTCATATCTTGGCGGACCTCCAACGGCACACTGATCGAGCTCGTCGCCACGAAGCCCCGACCCTGATCGCCAGCCAACCCTATTGGTCGCAGCCCGGTCCGGAGGAAGCCATTCTCCTGACCGAACAGCAGCGCCAAGTGTCGCTTGCCTTTGCCTCACTCACTCCCGACGAAAGAGAGCTGTTGGAGCTCCGGGTGATCTCGCGACTGAGTGTCGAAGAGACCGCCAAGGCGCTTGGACGGCGACCTGGAGCGGTACGGACGGCACAGTCGCGGGCGCTCTCCCATCTGAGGAGCCTCATGGAGATTCACGAGGTTGACAAGGCCCCAAAGGCGCGGTCCTGCGCCGAATCCACAGTGGCAATTCTTCCCGCTTTGGTCGCGGCCTCGTACGGGTAGCCACCGTCACGGGATCGGTGGCCCGAGACCCCGAATCTGGACCAATCTTGATGTTGGCGGCGGTTTCGCCGAGGACGATTTGGCGCGGCCGTCAGGCAGTCAAGAGAAACTGATTCTTTCCACCTGCTCGGCAGGCGCCTCGGGCTGGTCCACGAATATCGAGTGGTCGTGATTGTGGATGCGATTCTTGGCACCCCCAGGATCACATTCTTGGACCCTCGAGGTCCCGAAGGCGACCGCACGAGCTGAGGAACCTGGCGATGACTGTCAACGGCCGCTGAGTTCGGTCGAACGCGTTCGGGCAGGTGAGCAAGGGAGCGACGTCGTCTTGCGCCACTGGCGTGTCACCGTATTGGCCGGGCTTGGCGGCATACTTGCCCATCCGCCACCGACTGAAAGGGTCTAAAGACGGATGCCTTTGGACAGACGGGGGCGAGGACGTGTCGCCTTGCTCGTCGTGGCCATGCTTGCGGTCGTTACCGGTGTCGGGTTGTACGTGGCCTCCACCCAAGGCCCTCGCTCGGCCACACCGCCTGCTTCGAGTAGTACAACGACGAGTGCGTCCTCCTCGTTGACGCCCTCCATTTCGCCGTCCGCTGCCCCCCGACCAGTCGTGGTCCAGGGACCGACGTTCACCACCAGCGGCAACCAGATCTTGGCCGATGGAGCACCATTCGTTCCCTACGGAGTGACAGTGTTCGGGCTCGCCTACCCGAATTGGCAGGATCATGTGGACTCTGACGAACAGC
>DASPVS010000320.1:0-5473 GCA_035622235.1 Acidimicrobiales bacterium
GTGATTCCACGGGTCGCAATGGCCCCCTTCGAACCACGGGATCATTCCGTCCGGTCTCTGCACCGACGCGATCGAGGCCGCCGACTTGAGAATCTCGCCTGCGTCCAGCACCCCTGCCAGCTCGGGCACGCCTGCCAGCTCGGAAACGCTTGCCAGTCCCGAGGTCCCGACATGCTCATCGCGGGCCGGGCGCGGGCCGGGCACTCGCAAGATTCTTCCAGTGCTTGTCATGCGGGCTTCTCCAGATAGACGACGAGGCTTTTTCCGAGAAGGGGGTTCAGGATTCGTTCGGTAGTACGTGTGAGCCACGGACGGCGGACGATGTCCCACACGAGCACGCTGTGATACGCGCGGACGACCGGGTGATCGTCCCGTCTCGGACCGACCAAGCAACGGACCCACCAATACGGCGAGTGCAGTGCGTGGGCATGATGACTCCCGACCGGACGCAGGCCCACGCGCTTCAGGCGTGCAAACAGTGTCGAACGGCGATAGATGCGGACGTGCCCGCCCGGGACGTCGTGATACTCGGACGACAGCGCCCAGTTGACGGCCTCGGGCGCGAAGCGCGGGACGGTCACCGCCATCGTTCCCCCCGGGCGAAGCACTCTCGCAAGTTCTCCCATTGCGTCTCCGTCCTCAACGATGTGCTCAAGCACCTCCGAAGCAATCACGCGGTCGAAGCTCGAATCCGGAAACGGCAGGCGCCTGGCATCGCCTTGGACCGCCCCGGCGTCGTCTTCGGCTCCTACTTCGCCGGCCTCGACCATTGCACCCACCGTCGCTCGCACGGATGAGACCTCGTCGGCCGCTGCGTCTACTGCGACGACCTGCGCGCCGAGACGCAGAGCTTGGAACGCGTGACGACCACCGCCACACCCGAGATCGAGCAAGCGTTCCCCGCGACAGAGCCCGAGGCGGTCGTAGTCGACGGTCAGCACGCGCGTCCGGGGCCTTGCGGTCGCTGCGCAACGAGCGATCGACCGTGCGCGTCAGAGTGCTCGTCCAACAACGCGCGGTACTGCTCGGCCGTCCCTCGTGCGGTCGCCTCCCACGTGAACCTACCCATAACGCGTCGTCTCCCTCCGCGGCCGAGGTTCACAGCGAGTTGCGGGTCATCCAGCACCCGGCGCACCGCGGCGGCAAGCGCTTCGGGGTCGTCGGGGCGGACCAAAAGCGCCGTGTCGCCCTCGGAACCGACCACTTCGGGAAGCGCACCTCCGGTTGTGGCGACGAGAGGCACACCGCACGCCGTCGCTTCGATGGCGGGCAGAGAGAAGCCTTCGTAAAGGGAGGGCACAACCGCCACTTGAGCTTGCGCGTAGAGCTGGGCCAGCTCGTCGTCGCTCACCCCCGTGACGCACCGCACGCATCCGGCGAGGCCGAGTCGCTCGATCGTCCTGTCGACGCGCCCACCTGGCCTCGGCTTGCCGATGACCAGAAGCTCCACGTCTCGTTCGGTCCGCAACTTGGCCGTGGCTTCGAGAAGCGGGACGAGCCCCTTCATCGGGACGTCGCTCGAAGAAGTCACCATGATCCTTCCGGCGACCTTCCCGATCTCAGGTCTCGGGCGGAACACATTGTGATCGACGCCCACCGGGACGACCGTCATCCGCTCGAGTGACACGCCCATGTGCTTAGCGATGTCGAGCTTCGAAGACTCAGAGACCGTCACGATCCGCGGAAGGCGGCGCGCAACTTTTATCTGCATCCCGAGAAACCCGAACCAGCGTCGTTGCGTGAAACGCCGCCAAGGATTGTCAGCGTGGGCGAGCGCGAGATCGCGGTCGACCGTTATCGGGTGGTGCAACGTGGCAAGAAGCGGCCAACCGTCGTCGATCATGCCGAGAAGCCCGGATCCCAGACACTGGTTGTCGTGCACGAGATCGAACTCGGATCTCCGGGTCGCGAGCACCTTGCGCGCACGAAGCGAGAAGGCGAGCGGCTCGGGGAAGCCCGCAGAGCACATGACCGCGAACTCGAGCAGATCTGTCGGCGAATGAAACTCGCGGGGATGCGGTACGCGGAACGGGTCGGGGTCCCGGTACAGGTCCAATCCGGGGATTGGCGTGAACCCGACGCCCTCGTCCAGGACGGGCCAAGGCTGGCCGGCGAGGACGTCCACGGAATGGCCCAGACGGACCAGCTCGCGAGCCAAGTGCCGCGTGTAGACGCCTTGGCCTCCACAACGCGGATTGCCTCTGTAGAGAAGGTAGGCGATCCGCAGTCCACCGGGCTCGGGGGGCCGAACGGGAGAGGGCTCGGGAACAGCGAGATTTCGGCTGCGCTCCCACGAAGCACGCAGGTCGGCGAGCCGCTCGAGCGGGCCTCTAGGCACGCGGCAAAGCCGGCTTCAGGACCATGACCCAGCAGCCTCGTCCGTGGACCAGGCACGATGCAAACGGGAGCAGGCGGTTGGCCTGGTCACGCACGCAGCGGTACGTTCGGAACGTGGACCTGACCTATCCCCCAGAAGCAGAAAAGTTCCGAGCGGCGATCCGAGAGTGGCTCGTCGACAACCTGCCCGAGGGATGGGGGACCGAGGGGTTCAAGCTGAGTGACGACGAGAGGCGGGCGTTCAACGCCACTTGGGTACGCAAGTTGTTCGAGGGAGGCTGGATCTGCGCGTCGTGGCCCAAGGAGTACGGGGGCAAGGGGCTCTCGTTGCTCGAACAGGTCGTGCTCAACGAAGAGTTCGCCCGGGCCAAGGCGCCGCTTCGCGCTGACTTCTTCGGCGACACACTCGTGGGCCCGACGATTTTGAAGTGGGGCTCCGAGGAGCAGAAGCAGGAGTTCATACCGCGGATCCTGGATGGGACGATCTCGTGGTGCCAGGGATTCTCGGAGCCCGACGCCGGGAGCGACCTCGCGTCGCTCAAGACGCGAGCCGAGCTCGACGGTGACGAGTGGGTGATCACCGGACAGAAGGTGTGGACCACCCAGGCCCAGTACGCCGACTACATCTTCCTGCTCGCGCGCACCAACCCCGACGCCCCCAAGCACAAGGGAATTTCCTATCTGCTGATGCCGATGAAGCAGCCCGGCATCGAGGTGAGGCCGATCGAGCAGATCGACGGTTCCTCCGAGTTCAACGAAGTCTTCTTCGAAGGCGCGCGGTGCCCAAGGGAGAACGTCGTAGGCGGTGTGGACAACGGTTGGGCGGTGGCGATGACGACGCTCGGATTCGAGCGTGGTGCATCGTCCACGACCGGCTACCGCCGCTTCCAAAGAGAGCTCGAACAGATCATCACCGAGGCGGGCCGCGCTCACAAACGCTCCGACCCGCTCGTGAGGCAACGGCTCGCGCGAGCGTGGTCGAAGGTGAAGATCATGGAGATAAACGGCTACCGCACACTTACAGACGCGTTGAACGGAACCAACAACACCGTGGCCCTTGGTGCGACCAACAAGATGTTCTGGTCCGAGTACCACCGCGAGACGATGGAGCTCGCCATTGACATCCTCGGCATGGAAGGCCAGATCCTCACCGGCAAGGGTGGGGCTTCTGACCCGAACGAAGGTGTCCTCGCAAGGCGAGGCAATCCGAGCTATCCCGTGAGCGATCTACAAGCCGCTTTCTTCTTCTCGCGCTCGGAGACGATCTGGGGAGGAACGGCCGAGATCCAGCGGAACATCGTTGGCGAGCGCATCCTGGGTCTGCCGAAGGAGCCCAAAGCGCCCAGCGCGAACGGTTCCGGAGGAGGCTGAGCCAGAAACCGGCTCGAGCCGCCGGGCGTCTTCAGGGGCGCCAGGTGATCTGGGAGTCTCGGGCTCAGGGCGGAGCCCACGGGGAGTGCGGCGTCGGTGCAACATCGTCAACGCGGACCCGACGACGGCGGCGGTCGCACCGACTAGCAGAGCTGTGCGCGGACTCGAGGTTTCGGATATCCACCCCACGAGAGGAGCCCCAATGGGTGCGGTTCCGAGGAAACCGATGGCATAAAGAGCCATCACGCGTCCTCGCATCGAGGGGTCGACGCGGAGCTGGATCGTCGCGTTGGCCGTCGCGATGAAAGCGATCGAAAGGGCTCCCATCGGCACCACGACGACGAGCGCCAACCCCAATGTCGGCGCCAGCGCGAGTAGGCCGACGAACAAACCGAACACAATGCCTACTCCCGAAAGGCGCTTGATCGAAGGCCGGCCGCGACTGGCGACTACGAGGCCGCCTATGACCGCGCCGCCCGCCATGAGCGAGGTGAGAGCCGAGAACGCCCCTGCTCCACCATGGAACGTGGTCTGCGCGAGGAGCGGCAGAAGAACCGTGAAGTTGTAGGTCAGCAAACCGACGACGAACACGAGCAGCAACGGATCACGCAGGTCCGCGGTGTGCCAAGCGTAACTCAAGCCCGCCCTCAGTTGGCCCTTCGCCCTTTCGACCGGTTTGGACTTCAACAGCTCCGATCGCCGCATCAGCAGCAAAGCGAGTATCACCGCCCCGTAACTCGCGGCGTTCACGAAAAAACACAGAGCCAGACCCACCGTTGCGATCAAGAGTCCGCCGATCGCGGGACCTATGACCCGAGCACCGTTCATGAGGATGCTGTTGAGGCTCACCGCATTGGGGAGATCCCGCTCGCCCACCATCTCGATCACGAACGTCTGGCGCGCGGGGTTGTCGAAGAGGTTCACGAACCCCAACATCAGTGCGAGGAGGTAGACCTCCCAGAGCTTCGCAATTCCAGCCGGCCCGCTGCCGACGGACACGAGCACCCCGAGCACGAGCGCCAATGCGCCTGCCGAAGTTTGTGTGGCGAAGAGCAGACGGCGCTTGTCGACACGATCAGCGACAAGCCCTCCCCACGTTCCGAACAAGAGCAGGGGAAGGAACTGAAGGGCCGTCGTGATCCCCAGATCGATTCCGGCTTCGTGTGGCGGAGCCAGGTAATGAACCACGAGCCACGCCTGCGCGACGCTCTGCATCCAGGTCCCGCTGACCGAGATCAGCTGACCGATGAAATAGAGGCGGTAGTTGCGAATCCGAAGGGATCGGAACGTGGTCGACGCGCCGTCGCGCAGTCGAGTCACGCGGACCGGGTCACCCGGCTGCCTACCACTTGGGCACGTAACCGCCCTGGCCCATGGCCGCGCTGTCGAACGGGTCCAGTGACTCGTCCAGTGTTCCCCTGACCTCGGTCACCCACGAGAGACGATCCTTCAATATGCGCTCTACCCCGCCCTGCAATGTGGCAGCGGAGATTGCGCACGAACTGCAGGCGCCCCGCAGCTGCACCTCTACGACTCCGGCGTCAACATCGAGCTCGACCACCTCGAGATCGCCACCGTCCGCTTGCACAGCCGGGCGCATGAGCTCGATCAACCCCTGGAGCTCAGATTCACGTCTGGCTCGTTCCTCGTCGTCTAGCGCAGCAGTCGCCACCTCTCTATTGTGCCGTGCCGTGCGGGGTTTCGTGCTGGGCGAAGGACGTGGCCTGTCTCGCGGGGGGCATGGCCTGTCTGGCGGGGGGCATGG
>DASPVS010000321.1:0-17102 GCA_035622235.1 Acidimicrobiales bacterium
AAGACGGGATTGACGTTGCCGGGATCATCAGTCGAAGTCGAACCGCTGGAGGTCCTTCCGGAGCAGAGCGATCTGCCGGAGGGAGGTGAGGGTGTCCGACCGGATCGACCTTGGCTCGTGATCGTTTGGGACGATCCCATCAATCTCATGTCATACGTCACCTACGTATTTCAGAAACTCTTCGGTTACAGCCTCGACAAGGCGCAGAAGCTCATGCTCGACGTGCATCACAAGGGCAGAGCCGTCGTCTCATCCGGACCGCGCGAGCGGGCCGAGCTCGACGTCTTCAGGCTCCATGAGCACGGGCTCTGGGCGACCCTCGAGCAGTCGAGCTGAAGCTTCGCCTTGGCGCGCCGCTCCTTCTCACGCGACAGCGCAGGCACGTTCCGCGTCCGCCTCCGTAGACCCGAGCGCGAGCTCCTTGCAGCGATCTCCACGCAGCTCGTCAGCGCACTCGACACGGAGGAACCGACCGAACAGCCACTGTCTCCCAGACTTTTCCCCGTCGCCTACCCGGATGATCCAATCGCAGAGCGTGACTACCGAGAGCTCATGGGAGCCGAGCTAGTGCGATCGCACCGGGAAGCGCTCGAGGTTCTGGTCGCAACCGTCGACAAGGACTCCCTCGAAGAAGATCAGCTGCGCCAGTGGTTGAAGGCGCTCGAAGTACTGAGACTCGTGCTCGGGACTTGGCTGGATGTGAGCCAGGACGACCCACCCCTCTCGGCTTTCGACGCCGTCGACCCGCGTTCGGTCCAAAGAGCGGCGTACGACTACCTGGGCGGTGTACAGGATGACGTTGTGAACGCACTCTCGTCGCTGTTACCGAGGGAAGGAAGGGAACAGTGAGCTGGCTGGTAACCTTCGTGAGCCCTGAAATCGGTCCAGCCCCCATCGTCTAGCGGCCGAGGACGCCGCCCTTTCAAGGCGGTAACACGGGTTCGAATCCCGTTGGGGGTGCGAGTCCCGGGGGGAGGACAAAGAGGGTCCTGTGGTGCAGTCTGGAGTGCACGCCGGCCTGTCAAGCCGGAGGTCGCGGGTTCAAATCCCGTCAGGACCGCGTCCGTAAGGACCACCGGCCTCGAAGTCGAGGCCTACCCGGTCGGGTAGCTCAGTTGGCAGAGCGCGCGCCTGAAAAGCGTGAGGTCACCGGATCGACGCCGGTCCCGACCACGGAAGGTGGCACGTAACGCGTTTCCCGGTCTGGCGCTTCATGAGAACGCTTTCGTTATTGTGACAACACCGGTCGAAAGCAGCAGAAGGTCGACGGACCAAGTGAAGTACGCAGGCTGCATCCGACCACTGATCCGCGATCCCAGGCCGATGCCGAGAATGCAAGGCAGAACCGCAGCCGCCGCCAGAGCGACATCGAATCTCGTCACGAGACCCGCAGCGGCCAGCAGGGGCAAACCGATCAGGTTTGAGAGCACGAAGACCGAGGAGATGGTGGCGCGAAACCTGTCGCCTTCAAAGCCGAGTCGTCGAAGCTCGTAGACGAGGGGCGGTCCGTTTGTCGCCAGAGAAGTATTGAGGATCCCGCTTATGAAGCCCATTGCAAACGTCCTCACGGGACGGGCGACTTTGCGTGAAGAGCTCGTCCGGCGGGCGGAGACGGCGATCCAGACGGCTGCAAGACACGTAGTCACGCCCAATATGAGCCGCAGCGTTGAAGCGGAAACCACACTGAGGATGACCACGCCAACGGGCGCGCCCAAAAAGGTCCCCACACCGAGTGGTCTCGTTGTGGCCCAGTCGATTTCGTGCCAAAGACGGGCAACCAACCATGCGGAAATGATCGCCCCGTCGAGAAATACGATGACCACCGCGCTCTTGGTTGGTACAACGAACGCCAGAAGAGGGACCGCGAACAGCGCAAGTCCGAATCCCACCGATCGCTGAACGGCGGCGGCAGCCAGAATGATGCCTGCCACGGCCGCGACAGTGCCGAGCGTGATCACGAAGGGACCATAGAGGCATTCGAAGGGCGCCTAACATCTCGGCTCGTGCGCGGAAGGCTTTTCACTCCGATTCTCGGACCGGTTGTCGTACTCGTGCTCGCAGTTCCGATTTTGTTCGGGTTCGAAGCCACACCGGCCGACGCTCAGTCCCCTCAACCTGTCGCGTTGGCGGCACCTTACGAATATCTCGGTTGGGGCGACCCGCAGCCCCCCGCCGATGTGATCTCGTCCACCGGAGTCCATGACATAACGCTCGCCTTCATCTTGGCCCACAACGGGTGCAATCCCGAGTGGGACGGCGAGCGGCCGCTCCTCGGAGGAAGCGATGCGGCGGCGATCGCAGCGATCCGGGCAGCAGGCGGAGACGTAGACGTCTCCTTCGGGGGATGGAGCGGCAAGAAACTCGGCAATGCATGCAGAACAGTGTCATCGCTCACCGCCGCCTATCAGCAGGTCGTCGACGATTACGCGCTCGGCGCGATCGACGTCGACATCGAGCACACCGAAGTCACACGAGCCGCTTCGCGCGAGCGGGTCATCGAGGCCCTTGCAGCTCTCCAGGTCGCTGACCCTGCACTCGAGATCTCGATCACGTTCGGTACCGGGGAGACCGGCCCGGACGCGGACGGCACGGCGATGATCGATCAGGCCGCCTCACTCGGCTTTCAGCCCTATGCCTGGACCGTCATGCCGTTCGATTTCGGAGTCCCGGTGAGCGACATGGGCGACGTTTCGATCGCAGCAGCCGAAGGCCTCGAGTCCGACCTCGCCGGCGCTTACCACGAGTCAGAGTCACAGGCTTACTCGCACGTCGGCGTATCGTCGATGAACGGTGACACCGACGAGAGCGACGAAACCGTGTCACTCAGCGACTTCGAGCAGATCCTCTCGTTCGCCCAAATGGAGCACTTGGCGAGGCTCACCTTCTGGGCCGTGAACCGCGACCGCCCTTGCACATCGGGATTGTCGACGAGTGCCGGGAGCTGCAGCGGCATCGCGCAATCCGAGTACGCCTTTACGGACGTCCTTGCCCAGTACCACGGATGACGACGCGGCCTAAACGACGATCTGGCCCGGCCTGACTCGGTTGCGAAATCAGTCACGACCCTCGAAGCTGATGACAGTCTTGATCCCAGCGGGTCGTTTCAGAACCAACTCCGGAGCTTGGCCGGGTGGAAAGCGACCGGCTATAAGGGTCGGAACGACGGTAGGCCACCGTCGGTCGAACTCGCTGAGAGCGTCAAGGGAGAGACCAAAAGCTTCGGCGCCTGCATTGACGGTCCCGAGGAGCACCTGGTTCTTCAGGACCATTTCGCGCATGATTCGCGCGGGATCCGACTGAACCAGATCTTCGAGGCCGGGAACACCCGTCAAGACGTAGATCCCGTTCGTTCCGAGCACGGTTAAGGCAGCGAGCGCAAAGTACGACTGACCGACTGCTTCGTAGATGAGGTCTACGTTCCCGATTTGTGCACCGACCTGATCGAAGGTCAAGTCCGCTGAGGAGAGATAGGTAGCTCCGATCTTGGCCACGACATCGGTCCGCGGGCTTGGAGGCTGCTCACGCGAGTAGACGTAGGTAGTAAACCCTGAAGTTACGAGCGTCATCGCTCCGAGTAGTCCAACCGGTCCCACACCCAGCACCAGGGCGGAGAGCCCTCTGCCCCGCTCTCCCGGCGGAACGTCACGGTCAAGCCACGGTGGCCGGTGTTGCATCGACCAGAAGATCTGCTCCATCGCCTTCTGGGCGATCGAGAGAGGCTCGGTGAGCACCGCGAATTCGCGCAACTGGGGTGGTACGACATTCAGGTACCGCTCGTGTTCGACCACCCGCTCTGCCATGTAGCCGTGAGCTTCTTTGATCCCACGCTCACTGAAGTCCCCGGTGTAACAGAAGTCCTGGTGTCCAGTACGACAGGAGAGGCATTCCGGATGCATACATGGCCGGCGGACAGAGGGCACGACGACGTCCCCCGGCGCGAGCCGCTCGACGCCCGGCCCGATCTCGATCACACGTCCGACAGCTTCGTGACCGATCGTGAGGTGCTCTTCCCCCGGCGGAGGGACGCCGTACTGGAAGTTGCAGATCTCGCGATCGGTGCCACATATCCCGATGTCGAGCATGCGAATCATCACGTGATCTGGACTGGTCATGGCTGGATCGCTCTCGTCTGTGACCCTCACTTCGCGCTCGTGCGGAAACACCGCGACCGCTTTCACGCTCTTCCGATCTCTATGGCTCGTCTGATCGTCGTGTCATTCATACCGACTGATCCTCGGTTCTCGACGGTTGACCAATTACTCGGTACTCTCATTTCTTAGTCTCACTCGTCATGCGCAAGATAGGCCGCAACCGTTGAGCGACCTCAATGTCAAAGACGTCTTCGTCCGGTTCTGGACGAGCCTTCACGAAGGAGTGTTTCGCGCCACCGAAGGACGCGTCCTCGACCGGGTACTCGGAATGCAGGTCGTGCGACTTACGACAAAAGGCCGGAAGAGCGGCCAAGCCCGGGTGGCCATGTTGACAGCCCCGATCTACGACGATGGCCAGATCGTTTTGGTCGCTTCGAACGGGGGCGACTACCGCCATCCCGCGTGGTACCTCAACCTTGTTGCCGACCCTCACGTAGAGGTCATGTTAGGTGGACGGACGATCCGAACATTGGCGCGAGTCGCGACTCCGGCGCAACGCAAGTCGCTGTGGCCGAGGGTGGTCGCGGTGAACCCGGGCTACGCGCAATACCAGGCAAAGACTGATCGTGAGATCCCACTCGTGATCATCGACGCAACGCCAAACTGACGCGAGCGACGGTCAAGCTTCCGAAGCAACCGCTTTAACGTGCGCGAGCCTCTGATCATCCAAGGCTTGAGCCGCCGCTTCATCGTTCGCGATCTCTCCGTCAAGATCCGTGTTCGCGAAATCGAGGACACCCATTTCCGCGAAGGCTTTGGTGATCCTCGGGCCCCACAGACCGATGTCCTTGAGTACCGGGACGATCCTCATGAACAGATACCCGCGAAACTGGCGCTGCGATTCGCTGTGCGCAACGTATTCGGACACTTCGGCGGGCAGTCCCAGCCGTTCCCACACTTCTTCGCCCAGGAAGCGGTCGCGCATCCGGTAGCAAGCATCGACGCAAAATTCTTCACGCTCGTCACGCTCGCTTTGGCTGAGCTGGGGGTAGTAATCGCGAAGCGCCAGGCGACCGAACATCACGTGCCGTGCCTCGTCCTGCATCACGTATGCGTTTATCGCCTTCGCAAGCGGTTCGGCGGCCATGTTCCGTATGAGGCCGAAGGCGGCAAGGGCAAGGCCCTCGACCAGCACTTGCATACCGAGATACGTCATGTCCCAACGGCTGTCGCTGATCACGTCATCGAGAAGGCTCCTCAGGTTCTGGTTAAGCGGATAGACGAGTTTGACCTTCTCGTGGAGGTAGCGGCTGTAGACCTCTACGTGACGCGCCTCGTCGATCACCTGGGTGGCTGCGTAGAACTTCGAGTCGATGTCCGGAACGGTTTGGACGATCTTTGCGGTGCAGATGAGTGCGCCTTGCTCGCCGTGCATGAACTGACTGAAGCGCCAAGCTTCTATGTGGCGTTTTGTCTCGTCTCGTTCAGGCTGGGACATCTTGTCCCACCATGTGGTTCCGTACAGCGGGTGGACCTCTTCCGGCATATTGACCGGGTTTGCGGGATCGACCTCGAGCGTCCAGTCGATGCGGTCACTGCCGATCCACTGCCGACGTGCGCCTTTGTCGTACAGGCGAAGTAACTGGTCGCGACCGTCGCTGTAGTCGAAATCGAAGATCGTTGTCGCTGGTGACTCGATCGGCCACTGTTCGTCGCGTGCCCCGAGCGCATCCTCGAAGCCGGTGCCGGTGAGTGCCATATCTCGTTCCTCCCGTGCCCGTACTCCTCGCCGACTAGTCACGGGCTCCGCGGAAACTCCTCTCACCCAACCCTATCCATGTGCTTCCTCGCCGATCCAAGCCGGCGACTGGGGCGGCGTCCTGCTCACAATGACCCACTCCGGCCACGCCGGCCCCTCGGCCACTTCGCCGCTTCAAGGTGACCGACTCCGCCCACGCCGGCTCTTTTGATTTCGTGTGCATATGGGCCGAGTGGCGTTTGTGGCGCTGTTTTCCACAGGCGATCGCCACAAGCGCCACAAGCTCTATAAGCACCCAATTTCAACAACGGGAATACGGGCCCAGCAGGAGCGCCGGCGTGCACAGCCGGAGCACCGGCGGGCGCAGCCGGAGTACCTCGGGCAGGTCACCAACCTCCGGCAGCGCTCGGCGTTCAGCGCTCGGCGTTCAGTGCTCGGCGTTCGGCGTTCAGCGCTCGGCGTTCAGCGCTCGTCGTAAGTGAACCCGAGGTCCGGGGCTCCTACCAGAGCTCGGAACGGCACATCATGGGCGGCCAGCAGGTCCCCGGCAGAACCCCCGCGGTCGACAACAGCCAGAGCGAGCAGTACCTCCGCTCCTACTTCCCGCACGACCTTCACCGCTTCCAGCAGAGAGGTCCCCCGCGTCACGGTGTCCTCGGTAACCACAACCCGGTCCTCCGCATCGAGCGCTCCCGCCACCCGCCCACCGGCGCCATGATCCTTCGCCTCCTTACGGACGCTAAAGGCCTTCAGCTTGCGCCCCCGCGCCACAGCTACTCCCGCCGTCACGAAAGCGACGGGGTCCGCACCCATCGTCAAGCCACCGATCGCCGTCGTCTCGTCCGGAAGCGCCGCGAGCACTGCCTCGGCGACAAGGATCATCCCGCGGGGTCGGCAGACGGTCTGCTTCGAATCGATGAACCAAGTTGACCTGCGTCCGGACTTGAGGACGAAATCACCTGTCTTGACCGATTCGTCGACCAAGAGATCGGCTAGCTCCCTAAGCAGTCCTGGTGCTTCAGCCACGAGATCCCCCGATCGACCCTTCAACGACCTTCACTTGTCCCGAGCCTGGAACAATCTCACCCATGACGTTGGCGTGATGACCGGACGATGCGAGCGCGTCGAGGACGGACCCGTACGCATCTTTGCCGACCACCAGGACCATGCCGACGCCAAGGTTGAAGACCCTTTCCATCTCCGCGTCGTCGACGTTCCCGAGACGCTGGATCTCGGAGAAGATGCGCGGAATCGCCAAGTGTCGGCGGTCGACGACCGCATCGCAGCCTTTTCGAAGCACGCGGGAGAGGTTCCCCTTGAGGCCTCCGCCAGTTACATGCGCAGCTGCGTGTACGCCCCCGCCGCAGCTGTCGATCGCTGCAAGAACGCCGGGGCTGTAAATCACAGAGGGGAGCAGCAATTCGTCGGCGAGACTGTGATCTGCGCCGTCCCAGGCTGGATCATCCAAATTTTTTCCCGCGTGCTCGAAGAGAACGTGGCGTGCAAGCGTGTAACCGTTACAGCGAAGCCCAGGCGACGCCAACCCCAAGAGCACGTCGCCCACCCCGACCAGGTCCGGTCCGAGCATCGCCTCGCGTTCGACTGCGCCTACAGCGAACCCCGCCAGGTCGAATTCGCCTTCTTTCATCGCACCGGGATGCTCAGCCATCTCCCCGCCGAGAAGCGCACATCCCGCTCGGCGACAACCCTCGGCCACGCCGGAAACGAGTCGCTCCATCTGATCGGGGTCGAGCTTCCCCGTCGCCACATAATCAAGAAGGAACATCGGCTCCGCACCCGAACACACGATGTCGTCGACGCACATGGCGACGAGGTCGATGCCGATCGTGTCGTACCGGCGGGCGGCTTGCGCGACGAGCACCTTTGTGCCACAACCGTCGGTCGAGGCAACTAGGACCGGGCTCCGGTACCGGGACGTGTCAAAGGCGAAGGAACCGCCGAAGCCACCGATCCCGCCCAGCACCTCAGGTCTCGCTGTTGAACCGGTGAGCGCACGAATCTTCTCGAGCGCCGACTCGGCAGCAGCGAGGTCTACTCCGGCTCCAGCGTAAGTGAGACCTTCGGGCGGGAGGTCGGAACGCGACTCGCTAGGCAACTCAGGCACTTCAGGCCCGGGCCGGCACCGCAGTCCCGACTTCTTCGGTGTCGGGTGTCGGATGTACCGCCACGGGATAGTTGCCCGTCAGGCATGCAGAGCAGAAGCCTGCGCCGGGTGCATCGATAGCTTTAACGAGGTTCTCGAGAGTCAGGTACTCGAGCGAGTCGACTTCTAGAAAGTCCTTGATCTCGTCGACGGACCTCTGCGCGGCGAGGAGCTCGCTGCGGGTCGGAGTGTCGATCCCGTAGAAGCAGGGCCACCGAAACGGCGGGGAAGAGATTCGCAAATGAACCTCGGTCGCTCCAGCGTCGCGCAGCATACGCACCAGAAGTCGAGGCGTTGTTCCACGGACGATCGAATCGTCCACTACCACGAGCCGTTTGCCTGCGATGTTCTCGCGAAGCGGGTTCAGTTTGCGCCTCACGCCGGCGTCTCGAGCGTCCTGGCCCGGAGTGATGAACGTCCGACCTATGTAGCGGTTCTTGACGAGGCCCTGACCATAAGGAATGCCGCTTTGGCGCGCGTAGCCTTCGGCGGCGGGCAGTCCGGAGTCAGGAACTCCCATGACCATGTCCGCTTCGACGGGGGCCTGAGTGGCGAGAAGCTCTCCCATCCGCCGTCGCGCACCGTGGACCTCGCGGCCGTACAACTGGCTGTCGGGACGCGCAAAGTACACGAACTCGAAGATGCACAGATGCGGCTGAATCGTGGTCTCGGGGAAGACAAACGCGGAGCGGGGTCCACTTTCGTCGATGACGACGAGTTCTCCGGGTTCGATCTCGCGCACGAAGTTAGCTCCGATGACGTCGAGCGCCGGTGTCTCCGATGCGAGCACCCACCCGACAGGGGCGTCCTCGGGCCCGAGTCGACCAAGGCACAACGGACGGAAACCGTGGGGATCGCGGACACCGAAGACCCGGTTGGCGTCCATGAGAACCAGCGAAAAGCCTCCTTCGAGGCTCGGAAGGACTCGTCGCAGGGCAACTTCGAGAACGCCCCCACCAAGCGGAGACTTCTGACCTTCGGCCTCGGCTCCTTCGTGAGTGTGGGCATGCGCGAGCAACTCTGCGACGAGGTCGCTGTCGGTCGCCACGACTCCGGGCAACATCCCGGCGCGCTCTGCGAGTTCTGCGGTGTTCGTCAGGTTGCCGTTGTGTCCAAGCGCAAAGCTCGCCTCGTCCACCGAGCGGAAAACGGGCTGAGCATGACGCCACTCCGAGCCGCCGGCTGTCGAGTACCTGGTGTGACCGATGGCCAGATGGCCTGGGAGACAGGAGAGCGTGCGCTCGTCGAAGACCGTCGTGACCAAACCCATGTCCTTTACGACGGTGATGGCTTCGCCGTCGCCCACAGCCATCCCAGCCGACTCCTGTCCGCGGTGTTGCAAGGCGAACAAGCCGTCGAAGGTTAGGGGGGCGACCGCAACGCCGGGTGCATAGACGCCGAAGACGCCGCAGGCCTCTTTCACTCGCCCATCACCGCACCCGACCTCACGACCTTCACCCCCGAATCGTGCCAGGTCGACACGCGCGTTGCTCGTCCGGAATCATCACAGGTCTATCCCCGCAAGGCACCACCAGCCTACCGGGGGGAGGCGCCAAGGCTCCCCGTTCGGCACTTGCGGGCATGGGCGGGGCCGGAAGGGTTGAGGCTTTGGGGCCCCGGGAACGTCCCGGTCGGGACCTGCCAAGCCGACGAGGCCGACGACACGATCGTCTCGGCGAACCGCCATATCGCCGAGCCACTCACCTTGCGGCCTTCGAGGATGTGAGAGACCTGGCGGTCTATGGCGCTCTGGCTCATGAGCCCCCCGTGAAACGCGGGTACGACGAGTGAGGGGAGAGCGAGGGAGTCCACCCATCTCGACGCCGTCGCATCGGCAAGGGGAAGGATCGCAAACTGGCGGACTCCCTCCACCTTGCACGTAAGTTCGTCGCGGATGCTGCTCGCGTCTCCGTCGATCGACCCCACGAACGCACCCGATGGCGACAGGTCCACGGGCGAAACGGAGCTGTATGCATCGCTCAGGACCTGCGATGCGACTCGTGAGACGAAGCCGCTTCCATTTCCTTGTCGAGGGTAAGTGGCCTGACCGGGGGCGACCAGCGGACTAAGGAGCACGACCGTGCCAACAGGAGCCTTGGGATCAGCGATCAAGTACGTCTCCGTGATCAGCTCCCCTTCGCTCTCGGCTACGACGTCGACGTGCCGGTGCGTCGACCTGTGTAGCGCCGCCACCTGAGCAGCGAACTTGCCGGTCAAAGACGAGAGCGACTGGACGGTTGCTCCTTTCCCGTAGGGGATCGGAGATGATTCCGGCCCGAGCCCTATGTACGAGAACCGTTGCTCGAAGAACGGTCCCGGAAACGGATGCTCCGCTTCTCCGCCCCACCTGGACCCGTACCCGCTGACTGCGAGGACTGGATTCTGCGTTGCATCTTCTGCAGGTTCCGGTTGACGTACCCCGCTCTTCGACGTCGAGGACAGGAGGCGGGGGGTGGCGTGCGAGAAACCCGACGCGCTCCCGATGAACACAACGGCAGCGAGAGCCGCAAGAGCGAGAGGAACGACCGGCGCGACTCTGGTCTCCGTCGGGCGCGTGACGATTGCACGGACCAGGCAGATCCAAACAAGAGCGTTCAGCGCGCCGAAGCCGGCACTGAAAAAGACCGCGGCTATCGGTGGAATTTGCGCCACGATCACCGCTCCCACACTGAAAGCGACGAAGGATCCCAGCACCCATCCGATACCCGCGAGCGGGATCGGACGCCGCCACCATTGCCCCTCCACCGCGACGGGGCTGAGGATCACGACGATCGCGACCGCCAGCGGAACGGCCGCGATGAAGAGCCAAGAGATCGGTACAACGGCCAGGACGAAGAGCAACACCGTGCTCGGTATCAAAAACACTGCAGATACGGCCGTGGCCGCCATCGCACGCGCCAAAATCCGCTCCGCGCTTGGACGGTCTACGCCGACGGGCCACGCGAGGCTGATGCTCAACGCCGTGATGATTCCCCGCACGATCAGGATTGCCACGAACTCGAGAGCAAAGGTCGCCCAAGAAGTGTTGTAGACCGCCAACCACCTGAGGTCGTGGAACACGCCCAACGGGGCAATCGCGCTCGCTTGCAACGACAGGCTTAGGCTCGTGTCAGGCAGAAGAACCGTAACGAGGATCGCTTCCGTTGTGTTGAGGAGCACGCACAAACCGACGAGAAACCAAACCACGTTGGCCGCCCTTTGGGAACGCGCCTTCGAAGTGACGACCATCTAAGGCGATTTCTCATCCAGACAGACTTCGTCGGTCGCCGGGGAACCGAGATCACCTCCCGTGATCGTCTTGAGTTTCGACGCTCTCGACGGCATGCATTTCGCGACCAGTCGGCTACGAAGTCCCTGGATGTCGAGCGCCAGCCAAATACCCCACCCGACTGGGACCAGACCCCAGAAACTGATCAAGCGGTAAAGCACGACGGTGGCGAAGGCGGGTCCGATAGGAACCCCGTACGCGGTGAGCAACGCAGTCAAGCTTCCTTCGACCACTCCTATGCCGCCGGGAGTGATCGGTAACGAGGCGGCGATCTGGGTCAGAGCGTAGATCACGAGGACGCCCCTCCAGGGCACGTGAACTCCAAGTGCTAACAAGCAACAAACGAGAACTGCACAGTCGTACACCCAGTTGAGAACTGCGAAGCAGAGCACTTCGGCCCAACCGGCCGGGCTCAGCCGCACAGCTCTCACTCCTGTTACGAGACGACCTATCGCGCGCCAAATGGGCCCGGGGATCACTCGCTTCAGCCATGCCACGCCACCCGCTCCATCAGCCGTTGCCGCCGCCGTCGTCGCCGTCGTCGCCGTCGTCGCAGTCGCAGTCGCAGTCGCAGTCGCAGTCGCAGTCGAGTTTGTCGCGTCCGATTGATTGCTCTCACCTTGATGGCTCTCAACTTGACGGCTTTGACCTTCACGGCTCTCACCACGTTTGAATCGCTCTGCGACGAGATAACAGAAGAAAGCGACAGGAACGGCGGCGAGCGCCAACACTGGAAAGCGGAGACTGGCGACCGGACCCCTTCCGCCCGCGATCTCCGTACCCGCAGCGAACACGACGAAAAGAGCGAAGCTCGAGAACGCTCCCGCCATGAGGAACACCCAAACCCTCAACCGCTTCGCGACACCTCGCCTCTCGAGTTGGTCGAACTCCCAGACAGCGGCCCAGGCCACACCACCGGGCAACGTGGCCGCGACGGCATTGCTCGCGACGGTCAACTCGAACATCGTCCGCAGGCCGATCGTGAGCCCACCGGATCGCAGCAGACGCAGTTGGATCCGGGCGAAGACGACCAGCGAGGCGATTTCGAAAGCGACCGCTGCGAGCAGCCAGCGAAAATCGGCTCGCATGAGGAGCCTTCCGGTATCTGAGAACTCGTGAGCGCGACCGACGAGGAATCCGGTCGCGGCGCCGACCAACACGACCGACGCCACCACTCGCAACTTCGACCAACGGCTCCGACGCGAACGACGGGAATCGGTTTCAGGCGAAGCGTCCCCGCTCCCCTTCGCCGCCTTCGTCTCGAGCTCCTCGTCGGGGGCCTTCACTTCAGGGCCGCTGCCGCTGCTCCCGGCGAACTGCGCTTCGCGCACGCCCTCGTCGGCGATCTTCGCTTCGCGTACGTCGGTCGACCCGCCGCTTTTGGACGAGCGATGTTCGGGCTCTCCGCCCGAAGAGGCCGGTATGGCTGTCGTCAACTCTGTTCTACTCCGACAACGCGCGGCGCGCGCGTCCACCCAAGGATCGAAGAGACCTTATGGTGAAAGGCCTTAGAACTCACCGTCCGCTACCGACAGGGACGCGGTCGAATATTCGACTTCCTCGTCCCACCACCAAGCCAACCCGATCAGTCCGGGACCGGTGTGCGCGACCATGACCGAGCTGAAAGGCGCCACGAACATCTCGGCACCCGGATGGGCCGAAGCGACCCTTGCTCTGAGATCCGCCGCTCTTTCAGGAGCGTCCGAATGGAGGACCGCAGCCTTCAAGATGCTGCTATCGGACTCGCCCGAACCCACCGCTTCCACGATTCGATCGAACACAGCTCTTGTGCCAATGGCGGGAATCCGCGGCCTGACCCGGCCGCGCGAAAACTCGAAGAGTGCTCTCACACCAAGCGATCTGCCGGCCCAAGCAGCAGCTCCCGGGACACGGCCGCTGCGCGCGAGATGGTCGAGATTCTCCAGGGCGGCGATGAGGTGCACACGAGACGCCACCCGCTCAGCAAGAGCCGCGACCTCATCCAGGCTCGCGCCCGAACGCGCCAGCTCAGCGGCTTCCATGACTATCAGACCCTGAGCACCTGCCGCGGTGCCGCTGTCGAGAACTCGTACGGTTCCACTGTCGAAATAACTACTCGCGATACGCGCTGCTTCGAAAGTGCCGCTCATCTTGGAAGAGACGGTGATTACGAGGCAGCCCAAACCTTCGTCGTGGTCCTCGATTCCTTTTAAGAAATCCCCGGGGCTCGGCGACGACGTGCTCACGTGTTCGGTGGCCGACCTGGAAGTAAGCTCCCCCGGGTCGAGATCGCCATCTCTGTACGAAATACCTCCGAGCACAAGGTTCAACGGCACGACAGTCACTCCGAGACTTCGCACTGCTTCTTCCGGGAGGGACGCCGAGGAATCGGTAACGACTGTGACGCTCATGCGGAAACCGACCTTTCCTGGTACGTCGAGCTGTCATCGAACACGACTGCATCCCGATAGACCGCTTCAGTTGCATGATGTTGTTCAAGCCACTGCTTCGACATCAGGTACGACTCTTCGATGAGTCGAGGTGTTTCTTTGAAATCGAAGACCGAAAGCTGACCGGCAATTTGCGGAACCGGAAGCACCTTGACGTTTCGTCGCATCGATACATCGGCGAGGGCCATTCGTGTCGCGGGCTGGCCTGCCATCGACATCGCGCGTTGGAACGTTCCAAACGCTCCGGACGGAGGGCGTTCGATGACTTCTAGTTGGGTGGGCAGCACGTAGATCGTCGAAGGTGCAAACCGCTCCGCTTCGATCACCGGCACGTTCTCGAGGACACCTCCGTCGACCAGGGCTCGCCCCTCGATCTCCACTGGTGGAAACACCCCCGGGATCGCAGAGCTCGCGAGAATCGCTTCGACCGTTCCCCCTCTGTCGATCACTACCACTTCCGTAGTGTTCATATCTGTTGCCACGACGTTGAACTCGATCGGTGCCTCCTCGATGTTGGAGAACCCGAACTCCGCACGCGCAAGAAGGTCTCGCAAACCAAAGGATTCAAAGAGAAATTGTCGACGACCCAAGAGCCCGAGAGCGATACCACCGACATTCAACGGGAACACTTTCTGGCGTCGGGTATTGGTCCAGAGCTGGGCCAGTTGCTCCATGCCCGCTAGATCTGCATGGCCAGCAACGAAAGCACCGTTTATGGCGCCTACCGAGGACCCGATGATCGCGTCAGGGGTTATCCCTGCTTCCAGAAGCGCTGTGAGCATGCCGACCTGAACTGCTCCGAGATTTCCGCCGCCTGCGAGAGCGAACACGACCCGACCCGGGCCACCAGACCCCGGCTCTCGAATCTTGTACATGTGGTCGCGAACTCGAAACACTTTTCCCAGACCACCTCAAGTACAAACCTCGAATCGCGAAACCCCGTCCGCTCCAATCTTCTAGCGAGACTTGCCAACAATGCGGCGGGTGTGAACATTCCCGATCTGCGCGCCCCGATCTGGGCATTTTCAAGGATCGTTCGACAGGAAGTGATCCCAGGCACAATCTCCTGCACACGTGACGTTGAAGAGGTGCTGACTCTTCACGGAGGGCATCAAGTACTCTCGGGTGGTGACGGAGGACGAGGTCGAGATTCACACAAGTGATGGCCTTGTGCTCCGAGGACGTTGGCACAGATCGGTCTCTCCAGAGACAACCGTCGTCATAGCGCACGGGTTCTCGGCCGGCCGCAACGAGCCCGCGGTGGCCGCTCTGGCACAAGATCTTCTCGAAGCTCGCTGCGACGTCCTCACCTACGACGCCAGAGGTCACGGGGCGTCTGAGGGACGCTCAGGCGTGGGAAGCACGGAGCACCGGGACGTTGCGAGCGCGGCTTCGCTCGCTGCGGGAGAAGGACGACCCGTGGTTCTCATCGGGGTATCCATGGGTGCTGTCGCCGTCGTCAGCCACCTCGCCACGGCAGGGGTGGACGCAGGTCCGGTCGTGGGAGCGGTTCTCGTGAGTGGCCCCGCGAGATGGGGCATGAGGCCTTCTCCGATCGGCGTGTTGATGGCAGCCCTGACCAAGGGGCCCGTCGGCCGGTGGGTGGCGGAGCGATACCTGAAGGTGCGAATCGCCCGCCGATGGCGGACCGGAGAAGATCCTGCGGCAGCGATGCGAAGGGTGGATGTTCCTGTCGCGGTCGTCCATGGCACGAGTGATCGGCTGCTGGCGGTGGCTCACGGCCACCTGCTCCACGAAGCTGCCGCCGGGCCTAGCCGACTTCAACTCGTCGAGGGTATGGCGCACGGAATCGACCGGGCCTGCCGGGCTGCGACGTTCGACGCCGTCGAATGGGTCCTCGAAGAGGCCGCAAGCAGGACGCTCAGCCCGGCTCTTGTGTGAGCTAGCCCGCCGGCGACCGCTCGTCGCGGTCAAAAACGAGGCGGTTCACCAAAACGGTGCGGGAGCTCGTCTTCCGTCGCCAACGCCGGTTCAGCCACGATGACCGGAGTGGCTCGTTGCCGAGCAGTCGCTTGGCCAGCATCGGGACCGCTATGCACGCCCCGGTCACAGCCCCCGCCTTGCCCCGTGTCAGGGCCAGGACCGGAACGATCGCCACGAGCGAGAGGAAGGAACCGAAGCCGGTCTTCTTGGCGATTCGACCTCCGGCCAAACCTGATATCAACACCGCCGTACCTTCGGGAGCCAGCACGAGGGTCGCCCCGAGCGAAGGAGAAATCCCTCTGCCGCCCTTCCCTTTGAGGAAGGGCGACCAGTTGTGACCCACGACTGCCGCTCCCGCTGCAACCGCGCTCAAAACGGGCCTCGAACGGCCGGCCAAAAACGGACCGACCGCCCCTTTGCCAACTTCCAGGCAGCCCGCCACCGCGAGCGGGACGAATCCCGCCACTTCGTAGAGACCCGTGCCTGAGACCGTCCCCGTTCCGTGGTCGCGCAAGTCGACTCCGGCCGCTCTCCTGGCCGCAATCTGGGAAAACGGAACGGATCCACACGCGAAAGAGGTCGCAACGATTCTTAGGGTTGACCGGGGGCCACCCCGATACCGGCGAACGACGTGAGACCGCCGATCAGCGTGCGATCGCCGATCAGCGCGAGACCGCATATCGGCGCAACCAGTCACAGACGGTCGGGGCAACTCAAGCAGAGACCGGCTCGCCCAGCGCTGATGGGAGCCTCCGGCGCCAGTCGGCACATGCCTCGGACAAGTCGAGGTCGACGAGATCTTCGACGACGAAGCGGTCTCCCCCCGCAGTTCCGATGATCCGGAACGGAACGTCCAGCTCTCGGGCTCGCGTGGCCACCTCGTCAGGAGCGAAGGTCGAAAGAACGACCCTGCTCGGTGCCTCGGAGAACAACTCGCCGTGTCCGTCGATACCCCACACCGAACATCCGACCTCCGAAGCGATGGCGCACTCGAGCAGGGCCAGACCGACCCCACCCCCTGAGACGTCGTGCAAGCCGCACAGGAGACCTCCGCCCGCTTCTCCTGCCACCAACTCCCGCACGAGCCGAAGCAGCCGTGCATGCAGAACGAGATACACACCCCGAAGCGCGCCCCCTGTGTTCCCGTGCCGCTCTACTGCCCACCGCGACCCAGCCAGATCTGTCGATCTGGGACCCAGCATCACGAGCGTCGAGCCATCCGCCAACCCGATCCCGGGCGGGCGGCGTTCGAGAGTGTCGATGACGCCGAGGACGGCGACTACGGGCGTCGGGTCGATGTCCGCGCCCCCGCTCTCGTTGTAAAGGCTTACGTTGCCACCGATAACCGGGATCCCCAGGGCTGACGATGCCTCAGCCATGCCGTCTACCGACTCCGAGAGCTGCCACATGATCTCAGGGTGCTCCGGGTTGCCGAAGTTGAGGCAGT
>DASPVS010000322.1:0-9767 GCA_035622235.1 Acidimicrobiales bacterium
GGTACACCGACCGATGTGCTCACGCTGCTCATCGACCTCGGTCTGTGTCCCGTGGGAGCCGTCGCCCGAGGTGGAACCCCCTACACGGAGATCGACTGGACGGTTCCGTCTGCGATCGTGCTCGGAAACGAGTCAGGCGGCTTGGATCCCGAGGCGGCGTCGCTCCTCGAGGAGACGGTCACTATCCCGATGGCCGGACGGGCCGAGTCGCTCAACGTTTCCATGGCGGCGTCGGTGCTGTGCTTCGAAATCCTGCGTCAGCGGGCGCTCGCCGCCCTCTAACCTGCACTGATCGAACTCGTCGAACCACCCGCCCGAGCTCTGAGATGACAAAGTCGGAAAGCACCGGACTTCCCGTAGACACCGAACGGCTTGTCGACGTCGTCCAAGATCGCCTCTCCGAGGTCGGTGATCTCGACGAGCTGAGATCGCTGGAGACGGAGGTGCTCGGAAAGAGGTCCGAGCTCTCGCTCGCCCACCGCTCTCTCGGCGGGCTCGAGCCGGACGCGCGGCGAAGGGCGGGTGCGGTCCTCGGTGAGACGAAGAGCCGCATCGAAACTCTGATCTCGGAGAAACGCGAAGAGCTGGAAGAGGTCTCTCGGCGACGCCAACTCGAAGCGGACCGACTCGACCTCACTGAGGTGGTCCGAGAGAGCGGACGCGGTCATGTCCACCTTGTGCAACGCACGAGGGACGAGCTCGAGGACGTGTTCATCGGAATGGGCTTCTCCGTGGCAGAAGGGCCCGAGGCCGAAACGGATTGGTACAACTTCGAAGCCTTGAACATGCCGCCGGCACATCCCGCTCGGAGCATGTTCGACACCTTCTACCTGGAGCTCGGGGAGCCCGATGCGGTATTGCTAAGGACTCATACCTCACCCGTGCAGATCCGGGTGATGCAGTCCCAGCCCCCGCCGATCTATTCGGTCATGCCCGGGCGCGCGTACCGGCGCGAAACAGCCGACGCGCGCCATACCTCGATCTTCCATCAGATCGAAGGGCTCGTGGTCGACCGGGGCATCAGCTTCGCTGACCTCGCCGGCACCATCGAGATCTTCACCTCTGCGTACTTTGGACCCGACATCCACGCACGGTTGCGCCCGGCCTTCTTCCCTTTCACCGAGCCGTCCGCCGAGTTCGAGATCACCTGCACGATTTGCAAGGGCTCCGGTTGCAGGACTTGTTCCCACGCGGGATGGGTCGAGCTGGGAGGGTGCGGAATGGTCGATCCAGCGGTTTTCGCCGCTGTCGACATCGACGACGAGAAATGGACCGGCTTTGCGTTCGGATTCGGGATAGACCGATGTGCGCAGATGCGGCACGAGATTCCAGACATGCGCATCCTTCTCGAGAACGACGTTCGATTTCTTCGACAAGCCTGAGGACTTCCGTTGCTCGTCCCTCTTTCGTGGATTCGTGATTTCGCACCGTTCGAGGGTGACCCTCGTCAGCTTGCTTCGACTCTCGATGATCTCGGTCTGGTCGTAGAATCGATCAAGCGTGTCGGCGAGGGCCTCGACGATGTCGTGGTAGCGCGCGTCGTGAGCATCGACCCCATTCCGGGAGCGGACAAGATCCGCAGAGTGAGCGTGGTCGCCGACGACGGCAACCCGGTGGAAGTCGTTTGCGGTGCTTGGAATTTCTCGGTTGGGGATCTTGTGCCCTTCGCACCGGTGGGAGCCGTGCTTCCCGGAGACTTCGAGATCGGCCGTCGGAAGATGAAAGGTGTCACGTCGAACGGGATGCTCTGTTCGGGTCGCGAGCTCGAGTTGTCCGACGACCACGCAGGGATCCTCGTCCTGGCGCCGGTTTCGAACAGTGACCAGAATGCTCCGAGACCCGAGCTGGGGACGCCTTTGACGGAAGCGCTCGGGATCCGCCCCGACGTCGTGTTCGACGTAGCGGTCGAGGCCAACCGTCCGGACGCGTTGTCGATGGCGGGCATCGCACGCGACCTGGCTGCCCGCCTGGGACTGCCCTTTGCGATCCCTGACCCGCCGGCCATGACGTCCCCCCGAATGACCTCCGCCGGATCTGAAGTGTCGGGAATCGACGTCTCCGAGCCGACATCTGATCTCACCACCATCGAGGTAGTCGATCGCGACCTGTGCCCTCGGTTCACGGCTCGTGTCGTGCGTGGAGTCAAAGTGGGGCCGTCTCCACAGTGGGTGACAACGAGGCTCACACTTGCCGGAATGCGTCCCATCAACAGTGTGGTCGATGCGTCCAACTACGTCATGCTGGAGTTGGGACAACCAACGCACCCCTACGACCTCGACCGAGTCGCGGGCGGGGGTCTGGTCGTTCGCGCCGCGAGAATCGGAGAACGGGTGGTCACTCTCGACGGGGAGGAGCGGGTCATGGGCTCCCGTTCGGTCGGACCGGGAGATGATCGCCGCGACTGTTTGATATGTGACGCCGAGAACCGACCGATCGGCATCGCAGGGATCATGGGCGGAGCGAGCACCGAGATCATTGATTCGACGAGCAGCGTGCTGCTCGAAGCGGCTTACTTCGATCCAATGAGCGTCGCGCGGACCTCGAAGCGACTCTCGCTCCGGACCGAGGCGTCTGCGCGCTTCGAACGAGGTTGCGACCCGGAAGGCATCGACCGCGCGGCGCTGCGTTTCATCGAGCTGCTGGCCGGCCAACCAGGCGAACCGGGCCAACCCGGCCAACCCGGTCAACCGAGCGAAACCAGCCAGCCGAGCCAACCCGACCAACCGATTCGGCAACGGCTACGGGTCGCCCCCGGTTCTATCGACGTCCGCGGGACGCTGCCGTCGCAACCCAGACCGAAAGTACGGATCTCGAGGGTCAACGCCATTCTGGGAAGCGAGTTGAGCGAAGACGACGTCGCTCGTTACCTGGAGCCGATCGGCTTTCGAACCCAGGTTCTGAACGAAGACGAGGTCGTCGTCACGGTGCCCACCTTCAGGCCGGACACGACGCGTGAGATCGACGTGATCGAGGAAGTCGCGCGACATCTCGGCTACGGGAATCTTCCGCGACGGCGACCGTTCGCCCCTCAAGTCGGGAAGCTCACCTGGTATCAGCGCGAGCGCAGAGTGGTGCGCGAGATAGTCGCCGGGATAGGTGCAGAAGAGGCGTGGACGTCCTCGATGCTCGGACCGGACGATCACCTTCGTGCGGGCATGGGCGAAGGCGGGGTGAAGGTCGCCAACCCGATCTCTCCGAGTGAGTCGGTCCTCCGGCGCAGCCTTCTGCCTGGCTTGTTGAAAGCTCTTGCCTTCAATGCTGATCGACGCAACGGTGATCTGCGACTGTTCGAGATCGGACACGTTTTCCCACCCCCTGACGAGAATCGGGTGGAACGCGCGCAGAAGCGGCTCGGAACTGTGATCGACGAGAGAGAGCTTCTGGGCGTGCTGTTCGCGAGGCAGGACGACAACGCCCGCAGCTCCAGCGCTGCGTGGACCTACTTGACCGACGCGCTGCGAGTGTGCGACGTCGCGATCGTGGTTCCAACCTCAGATGCCGAGGTGCCGGCCGGTCTACATCCCACCCGGTCGGCTCGTCTGTTCCTGCCGGGCGAACCGCCGGAACAAATCGGTGTGCTGGGCGAGGTGGATCCCGCCGTCGTCGCGGCTTTCGGACTGGCTGGGAGCGGGCAGCGGAGGATCGGATGGTTCGAAGTCGATCTCGAACTTCTCCTATCCGTCGCACCCCGGCGTTCGCTGCTGCTCGAGACTCCGAGTCGGTTCCCTTCGAGCGATATCGACCTGGCGTTCTCGGTGCCGGAGACGGTCCCCTCAGCGATCGTCGAATCGACTCTGCGAATCGCAGCCGGCGAACTTCTGGAGGACGTCTGGCTCTTCGACGTGTACAGGGGAGAAGGCGTGGAGCCGGGCGAACGCAGCTTGGCCTATCGCCTTCGTTTCTGTGCACACGACAGGACGCTCACGGACGCTGAGGTCGGTGAGCTTCGCGTGCGGTGCATCGATGCCGTGGAAGGCGCGCACGAAGCAAAGCTGCGCGGGTGAGCTGGCCCGATCGGGATCGCCTCACCGGACTCGACAGCCGCCGTCCAGATCGAACACCCGATTGAAGCGTCCGAGCGCGAGCCATGATGCAACACAAAGTGCTAGGTCGACGAGCTCGGCATCGTCAAAGGATCGGTGCAACTCTTCCCAGAAGCGGTCGTCCATCGAGAGGTGGTCGGTCGCGTAGCGCTCGGCGAATTCCGCGGCGAGGCGTTCGCGTTCGCTGAAGCCGCTCCAGTCGGAGTCCGCTCCTACGTGTTCGTAGAACTCCTCGTCGATGAGCTCGCTTTCGTCTGCCCTCCTCGAGACATCCCGGCCACTGCGCCACTCGGTGCAGATGAGGCAGTCGTTGATGCGGGCGATCCTGAAACGCGCTGCCTCGAATTCTCTCAGGCTCAGCGACGAGCGTTGGTAAACGGCGTCGCTGTAGGCGGCGGCGGGGATGCTCACGTCCGGTGCGACTTCCGTCCATGCGTAGACGAGCGGGTCCTTGCCGTCGGGCACTGCGATTCTGGGCATGCGGAAGTTATACACGCATGGGCCGCTTCGCTCTCACCCGCATGCGACAGCTAACCGCCCCCACCCATTAGCCTCGAATTTCAGATCCCCTTCAGCTTCGATTCGCTGTGTCCGGAGGTGCGACGTGTTCGAGTGGTCCGAGGAACAGCTGGCGATACGTGATGCCGTTCGAAAGTTCGTGGAGGCTGAGGTCAAACCTCGAGTCGACGAGCTCGAGCACGGGGACGTGCCTCCGTACGAGGTGATCCGCAAGATGTACCGCACGTTCGGCATGGACGAGCTCGCGCGCGGAGGGTTCAAGCGGGCGCTGGAGCGAAAGCAGGCCGGACACACCGCCGCGACGGAGTCGAACGGCCAAAGCTCGAGACAAGGTGACGCTGGGGCATCGGCCTTGACGCTCATTCCGATAATCGAACTCTCGCGGTTCTCGCCCGGAATCGTCACGGCGATGGGCGTGAGTGTGGGACTCGCCGCCGGGACGATCATGAAACGCGGGACCACCGCGCAGATGGAGCGGTGGGGGCTCGATCTTTTGACCTTCGACAAGATAGGAGCCTGGGCCATAACCGAGGCGGACTCGGGATCGGACGCACTGGGTGGAATGAAGTCCACAGCTCAGCCAGATGGAGAGGAGTTCATCCTGAACGGCAGTAAGACCTTCATAACGAACGGCCCTTATGCGGACACGATCGTCTTCTATGCCAAACTCGACGACGGAAGCGACACGGCGCTACGAGCTCGAAGAGTGCTGACGTTCGTTCTCGATTCGGGTACGCCAGGCCTTGAACAGTCGAAGCCACTGCGGAAGATGGGTCTTCATTCCTCGCCGACGGGAGAGCTGTTCCTCACCGATGTGCGCGTGAGTCGTGATCGTCTCCTCGGAAGCGAACTTGCGACCACTGAAGACCTCTCGTCGCTCGATCCAGGCGCTGACGAGGGTCGCAGGAGTGCTCGGGACAATTTCGTCACCGAGCGCGCAGGTGTTGCCGCGATGGCGCTCGGTCTGATCGAGGAGTGCCTGTCGCTCTCGGTCGAGTACGCGAAGGAGCGCCATCTCTGGGGCCGACCGATCGCGGAGTTCGAGTTGATACAGCTGAAGCTCGCGAACATGGAGGTCGCACGCGTCAACGTTCAGAACATGGTGTTTCGGCACATCGAGCAACAGGCGGCCGGCAAGAGCCTCACGCTTGCCGAAGCATCGGCGATGAAGCTCTACGCTGCGCAGGCTGCCAGCCAGGTCGCGATGGACGCCGTTCAGCTATTCGGGGGCAACGGTTACATGAGTGAGTTCCGTGTCGAGCAGCTCGCACGTGACGCGAAGGTGTTCCAGATCTACGCGGGGACCGACGAGATCCAAGTCACACACATCGCACGGGACCTTCTCTCTCCCTGACTCTGCCCCGTCATAACTCACTCTGTCTGGTCGTGACTGACTCTTCCGGGTCATAACTCACTCTGCCGGGTCGTGACTGCTCTGTCGGGTCGTAGCTGACTCTGCCGGGTCGTAACTGACTTAACCGGTGCCAGCCGACCCTACCGGCCGCCCGACCGACCGAGACGTGCCGTAGTCTTCTCGAGCAGCGGGGTGGGACATGGCGACAATCCAGAATGTCACAGTGCTATTCACCGATCTGGTGGGGTCGACTGAACTGGTGTCGACGCTGTCTCCCGAGGCGGGTGACGAAGTTCGGCGTATGCACTTCTCGGCTTTGCGGCAAGCCATTGCCGCCTCAGGCGGCACAGAGGTCAAGAACCTCGGTGACGGGCTCATGGTCGTATTCCCGGCTGCGTCGGCCGCTCTCGGTTGTGCGGTGGCCATGCAACAGGTCGTCCACAGGAGTAACGCCGGGACAGAACGACCCCTCCGCCTCCGGGTGGGGCTGAGCTCGGGAGAGTCGACCAAGGAGGATGGCGACTACTTCGGCGACCCTGTCATAGAGGCCGCCCGGCTTTGCGCTCGAGCCGACGGTGGCCAGATCCTGGCTTCGGAACTGGTTCGCGCCAACGCAGGTCGCAGGAGCTCACACACCTTCACCTCTCTCGGAGAGCTGGAGTTAAAGGGGCTGCCTGACCCAATCGAGACCCTCGATGTCGCGTGGGAGCCTCTCGGCCCAGAGGCACCGGGATCGGGAAGGGCGCCGTTGCCAACCCGCCTGACTCATCGTCCCGCCATGGGCATGATCGGCCGCCGCAACGAGCTTGCCATCCTGGCCGCCGCTACCAAGCGGGTCGGATGCGGCAACGGGCGAGAACTGATCCTGATGACCGGCGAACCGGGCCAAGGCAAGACGACTCTCGTCTCCGAAGTTGCACGCCAATGCTATGACGCTGAGATGACCGTCTTGCTCGGTCGCTGCGACGAGGAGGTGGACGCTCCCTATCGTTCGTTCCGAGAGAGCCTGTCGCACCTTGTGACACACGTCGACGAAGAGGTGCTCCGAACGCATGTCTTCGAACACGGTGGAGAGCTCGCTCGCATGGTTCCGGCCCTGGGCCAGCGTCTGGGTGAGCTGCCTTCCCCCCAGACCAGCGACGCGGAGACCGAGCGCTACCTTCTTTATGCCGCTGTTGTCGGACTGCTGGACACTGCGAGCCGACAACGTCCGGTCGTACTTGTGCTTGATGACCTGCACTGGGCGGACAAGCCGAGCCTTCAGCTGTTGAGGCACCTGGTTGCCAACACCTCGTTGGCTCGCCTTCTCATATTGGGCACGTATCGCGCCGCCGAGCTTTCTGCCTCTCATCCGTTGAACGAGGCCCTGGCCGCGTGGCACCGCGAACCAACCGGGGTCTCGACAATCGACTTGAAGGGCCTAGAAGACACTGAGGTGATCGCCTTTTTGGAGTCGGCCGCGGGCCACGAGCTGGACGACGCCGGAGTGAGACTGGCTCACCAGCTCTACCGCGAGACCGATGGCAACCCCTTTTTCGTGGGCGAGGTCCTACGGCATCTGTCGGAATCTGGCGCCATCTACCAGGACACTGCTACAAGGCGATGGGCGGCAAAAGAAACCGAGGGCCAGCTGGCCCTTCCCCACAGCGTGCGCACGGTAATCGGGACCCGAGTCGCTCGTCTCGGCGGACAAGCAACCAAGATCCTCTCCACAGCGTCGGTCATCGGGCGCGATTTCGACCTGGACCTGCTAGCCGAGACCGCCCAGGTGGACGAGGACAACCTGATGGACCTCCTCAAAGAGGCCGAGAGAGCGGCACTTGTCACCGAGTTCTCCGACACGCCGGGTCGTTACAGCTTCTCTCACGCGCTTATCCAGCACACGCTTTACGAGGATCTTGGACCCACCCGGCGCACACGGGCACACCGTTCCGTGGGCGAAGCCATTGAGCGTCTCTCTGGCCAAAATCAAGAGGACCGCCTCGCCGAGCTTGCCCGCCACTTTTTCCTGGCAACCCGGCCTATGGACACCGAAAAGGCCATCTCCTATGCGAGGCGCGCTGGCGAGGCGGCTCTAAAAGCATTGGCCCCTGACGACGCGGTGCGTTACTTCTCCCAAGCCCTCGGCCTCACGGTCCAGACGGGGGACCGTGAACCTGCTCTTTACATCGATCTTCTTATTGGCCTCGGCACGGCCGAGCGCCAGGCTGGCATTGCCGAGTATCGCGAACACTTGCTGGAAGCAGCCCGCCAGGCATCTCAAATCAACGACTCCGACCATCTCGTTGATGCAGCGCTGGCGAACAACCGCGGATTTTTCAGCGCCCTCGGAGTGATCGACACCGAACGGGTGGAGATGTTGGAGACATCCCTGGCTCTCCTTCCTGAGACCGACAGTTCGAATCGGGCGAAACTACTAGCGCGACTGTGCAGCGAACTCGCTTTCGGTGCCCTGGACCGCCGTTTGGCCTTAGCGCGCGAGAGCAAGGCCGTTGCTCGCAGCACGGGCGACGCCGCGACCATCATCCAAGTGCTTTTCGATTGCGGTGCTCCATTGCGAATCCCGGATGGGCTTCAAGACCGGCGCGAGGAGTGGGATGAAGCGGTTCAACTCGCCGACCTTCTCCAAGACCCTCTTCTACAACTATGGGCGGCAGCGCAGGGGGTGATCGAAGAGACCAGGGGCGCGAACTTCGTCCATGCTCGTCATCATTTGACCCAGTTGACGCAGCTCGCCCACAGGCTTCAACAGCCGATGTGGCTGTGGTACGTCAACTATGTACAGGCATCCTATGCACTTCTGCATGGTGAGCCACTGCAAGCCGAGAAGCTCGCAAATGCTGCCCTGGAAATCGGGACTGCAAGCGGTCAGCCCGACGCCACGGTGTTCTACGGCACTCAATTGATGATGATCCGAAATCAGCAGGGACGTATGGGCGAACTTGTTGAGCTCATTGCCGACGTGGCAGATCAAACTCCCGGGATTCCTACGTACCGCGCAGTCCTAGCCACGGCATATCTGCAAGCGGGCGAAGCGGAGCACTCGCGCCGTTTGGTCGAAGAGGCTTTGGTCGACTCGTTTGCCTTGCCGATGGATACTGCTTGGTTGGATGGAATCGTCATGTACGCGCGACCGACGATCGAACTCCGCATCAGCTCTGCCGCTGAGGTGTTGATGGAGCTCCTTGCCCCATACCACTCGCAAGTTCCTAACAACGGCTTGATCCCGCAGGAACCGGTATCCATGTTCCTCGGTGGACTCGCCACAGTCGCAGGTAGGTACAAGGACGCCGAGGCTTACTTCATGGAGAGTGCCGAGCTGAACCAGCGTGGCGAGATGCACTTTTCAGAAGCCCATACCAACCTGCTTTGGGGCCGGTTGCATCTCCAGCGAGGTGAAACCGGTGATCCACAGCGAGCCCGAGAGCTGCTAGAGCAGGCGAGGGAGAAGGCTGCTAGCCGGGGTTATGTCATGATCGAGCGCGGCGCAATTGAGGACCTGTCGAAGTTGTACTGAGGTCCAGTCGGCCAACCGGCATCGCCCTGCTAGCGGGTTTGTCGTCTTGAGTCGGAAAGGATGCGAGTGCCGATCCGGAAAGGATGCGAGCAGGAGTACCGATCCGGAAAGGATGCGAGTAACCGCCGCGGGAGATGAACAGTTCGAGATGGTCCTCCTTGATTCATCCTCAATTCATCGACTCGCCCTTGATCGCTTTTAGTGGACGGGCTTGGTCATGAGGTTGTAGACGGTCACCCCGTCCACCGTCTGGGCGACGAAGTGCGTGGTCACCCATGACGAGATGGCCGATGCCCCGACCGTCGAGGAGGACGAACCTCCGCCGAAACCTCCA
>DASPVS010000323.1:0-5945 GCA_035622235.1 Acidimicrobiales bacterium
CACAGCCACTCTGCGAGCTCGACCACGACATCGCAAGGGCCGCGCAAGAACACAAGCTTTCGATCGTGAAAGATCATTGGCTCGTTCCGCAGCTCGACGCCTTTGGCGACCAGACGCGTCACCTCGGCATCCAGGTCGGTCACGCGGAAACACACGTGGTTGAATCCCGTTCGGCTGAGAACACCTGAGCCGAGGTCGTCGGTCGCCGCGGGGTGGTGGTAGTGCAGGAGCTGGATTTCTTGGCGGGGATCGGACTCGGGGATCACGAGAGTTATGTGGTCAGCCTCTAGCCCCGGCACTCCCATGTACGAGTCCATCTGGGTCCCCGAGATGACAACCGATTTTTCGAGAAGGAAGCCGAGAAGCTCGAAGAAGTCCTTAGCCTCCTCTACGTCTTGCACCACCAACGTCACGTGGTCGAAGTTGGTCACCATTGTTGCTCGACCTGTTGGTGCTCGCTCGGTGCGATTGTCATGCACGTGCTGTGAGGGTTCACGGTGTAGTCCCCGAACGGGTCACACGAGACGAATCCAGCGCGCTCGTACAAGGCTCGAGCCGGCAGAAAGGCCTCCATCGTTCCCGTCTCGAGGCTTACGCGCGTGTATTTCCTCTCGGCCGCCACGGCGAGAAGATGATCGAGCATCGCCCGCCCGACACCCTGACCTCTTGCGGTGGTTTTCGTGTGCATGGACTTGATCTCTGCGTGTGAGTCGCCGAGGCGCTTCAGGGCCCCGACCCCTAGGAGCTCGCCGTCTTTCCGCGCGCTGAAAAAAGTCACATTCGGCTCCAAGAGCCCGTCGACGTCGAGCGCGTGCACGTGCCCGATCGGTGTCACTTCCCGGGCGAACGCCAAGTGTGCTTGCAGCAGAGCCTGTACGTCGTCAACGCGGGGATCGTCGACTGCGATCCGCAACCCCACCTCCCTATTCATGACTTCGAGCCCGCGAAAGGGATCTCGGGCGATCCAGGGATCTCGGGCCATCCAGAGATCTCGGGCCATCCAGAGATCTCTGGTCATCCAGGGATCTCGGGCCGTCCAAAAGGTGCGACGATCGCCGAAAGACCGACATCTTCGTAAATCATCCCGCATCTCGTCAGTGCATGCACCTCTACTGTTCCTGATGCGGGTCGGCACTACCATCTCGACGAGTGGCGGTATCGCGTACAGCCCGACCTCCCCGTCGCGAAAGCCGCCGCCGCCATCTACGGTCGGGAACTCGGGGAAGTGACGCGCCAGGAGGCGGCGGAGCTGACCCAGCACAAGCGGCTCGAAGCGATCCCGACCGGCGGTCGGGTCCGGGGAGCGACGTGGCTCGGCGCAGAGCCATCGATCCGCGGCTTGTCCGAGCGAGCCGGACGACGCGGCGGTTCCTGGTCGCTTCGATCGCCCTGGGATCGGTCACCGCGTTGCTGCTCGTTTCTCAGGCTTGGCTACTCGCCTCTGCGATCAGCCGAGCATTCCGTTCCGGGTCGGACCTGAGCCGTCTGCGATGGACCGTCGCACTCCTCGGCTGCGTCCTACTGACGCGCGCAGTCGTCGTCTGGGTGGGCGAGGTCGTCGCCAATCGCGCATCTGCGGGCGTCAAATCCGAGCTGCGGACCGCTCTGCTCGACCACATCGGTCACGAAGGCCACGAGAGTCCCGACGGAGGCACTGGTGCACTCGTAGCGCTCGTGACCCACGGCGTCGATGCGATGGACCGGTACTTCTCGGCATACCTACCTCAGCTCTTCCTCGCCGCGATCGTCCCCATCATGGTCCTGGTTTTTGTGGTTACCCAGGACTGGCTCTCGGCGCTGATCATCGCATTGACGTTGCCTCTGGTCCCGGTCTTCATGGCGCTCATCGGGCTGGCCACGAGAGACCGCATAGATCGCCAGTTCCGCATCTTGCAACGATTGTCGGGGCATTTCCTCGACGTCGTCTCGGGCCTAGGAGTGCTGAAGGTCTTCGGCAGGTCGAAGTTGCAAGTGAAAGCGATCGGGGAGGTGACCGACCGGTATCGCAGGAACACGCTCGACGTGCTCAAGATGACGTTTCTTTCGTCGCTCGTGCTCGAGCTGCTGGCCACGCTGTCTGTGGCGCTGGTGGCGGTGGCGGTCGGACTGCGATTGATGGGCGGGAAGCTGGACCTGCGAACCGGTTTGTTCGTCCTCTTGCTCGCACCCGAGGCGTTTCTCCCGCTTCGCAATCTCGGCGCGAACTACCACGCGAGCGAAGAAGGCATGGCGGCCGGCGAACGCGTCTTCGAGATTCTCGATGAGCCGTTGACGCAAACAGGTGGGACGACCGTGATTCCGGACCCGTCCAGAGTTGCGATCGAGATCGACGAAGTGCAGTTCACATACCCGGGTCACGAGGTCCCGGCGCTCAGGGCGGTCTCATTGGTGCTGCCGCCAGGGGAGATCACCGCTCTCACAGGTCCGAGCGGCTGCGGAAAGTCAACGCTCTTGGCACTTCTTCTTCGTTTCTTGATCCCCGACGAGGGCAGTGTCTCGATCGGATCGCTCGAGATCGGTCACGTCGATGCCGGAGCCTGGCGCGAGAAGATCGCATGGTTGCCGCAGCGACCGCATATCTTCGCGGGCTCCGTCGACTCCAACATCCGCCTCGGGCGACCTCACGCAACGCCAGAGGAAGTGAATTCCGCGATCGCCGACGCGGGCCTCGTCGATGTGGTGGCAGGCATGCCTCGTGGTCTCGAAACCGAGGTGGGCGAAGGCGGATGGGGTCTTTCTGCCGGGGAGAGACAACGTATTGCCTTGGCCCGAGTGTTCCTCCGCGACGCTCCGCTGTTGTTGCTCGACGAGCCCGCCGCGACCCTCGACGGGTCGACCGAGCGAATCATCGCCGAGTCGATATACAAGCTGGCGTCAGGGCGGACCGTGGTACTCGTCACGCATCGGCCGGCGCTCCTGGACGTCGCTCATCAAGTAGTGCGTCTGGGCGACGACTTCGCAGAGGACAGACGATGAGCCTTTCTCCGGAAATGGAACTGTCTTCGGAAATGGAACTGTCTCCGGAAGTCGAAGTCGAAGAGGAGGCACCGGCGCCCCTCGGCCGTACCTTGGGACTCGTAAAGCCCGTCCGCCGCCGCCTCGTAGCGGTGGTCATTTTGGGATCGGGAGCGGCGGCTGCGGCCGTCGGCCTCCTCGCCACCTCCGCTTGGCTCATTTCCCGTGCTTCAGAGCGCCCGGAGGAGTCCGCATTGGCGCTCGCGATCGTGGGAGTGCAGTTCTTCGCGCTGTCGCGCGGGTTCTTGCGTTATTTCGAGCGATTGCGCGGGCACGACGCCGCACTTCGGTTGTTGAGGGATGTGCGCGTAGAGATCTACGAGAAACTGGAGCGGCTGGCACCGAGCGGCATTCCGGAGTTTCAGCGCGGTGACCTTCTTGCGAGGCTGGTCGACGACGTCGACTCGGTACAAGATCTCCTTTTACGGGTGCTACCTCCGTTCGCAGTTGCAGCGGTTGTCGGAGTGATCGTGGTGGTGCTCGTCTGGCTAGTACTTCCGGCCGCGGGTCTGGTGCTGCTCGTGTGCGTGGGGCTCGCCGCGGTGATCGTGCCGCTTGTGACCGGGGTTTCCGCTCGCCGCTCGCGACTACGGCAAGCCGGGGCGCGAGGCGAGCTCGGCGCGACTGTCGTCGATCTCGTGGAAGGTGCGGACGAGCTCGTCGCCAACGGAGCGACCTCGTCGCAAATTGCCCGGGCCGTTGACGCAGACACAGAGCTCGCCAGAGCAGCTTCCGCCTCGGCCCGTCGCTCGGGTGCGGGCCTGGGGCTCACAACTCTTCTCATGGGAGTCGCTGTCTGGGGATCGTTGGTCTCGGGCATCGTGGCGATCAGCCGTGGGCACTTCGATCCCGTGCTGCTCGCGGTGATCGCGCTTACGCCGCTTGCTGCCTTCGAAGCGTTCCTCCCGCTGCAAGGTGCTACGCAAGACCTCGAACGAGTGCGTAGGACCTCCAAACGTCTGTTCGAGATCTTCGACGCTCCAGAGCCGGTCTCCGATCCCGAGGATCCGCTACCACCCCGGTCGGGACCGGCTTGTATCGAGATCGACCGGCTGTGCGTCCGCTACGGCGGGCGGCGCACCTGGGCGCTTCAGGGCGTCGATTTAAGCGTCCCTGCTGGAAAGCGGGTCGGGATCGTAGGGCCTAGTGGAGCTGGGAAGTCCACCCTCGCTGGAGTCACCCTTCGCTTTGTCGCCTACGACACTGGCCACGTCTCGCTGAGCGGTGTCGAGGTCTGTGACATCGGAGGGGATGAGCTGAGAAAGGTCGTCGGGTATGTGGCACACGACACGCACGTCTTCGACACCACGTTGGAACAGAACCTGCGGATCGCTAAAGCCGACGCGAGGCCCGAAGAGCTCGACGATGCTCTTTCAGCGGTTCGACTTCTCGATTGGGTGCGCGGTCTTCCCGATGGTCTTCAAACCAGGGTGGGCGAGCGAGGGAGCCGTCTATCTGGCGGAGAGAGGCAGCGTCTCGCGCTCGCGAGAGCCGTATTGTCGGGCTTCGAAATACTCGTGCTCGACGAGCCGACCGAGCACCTGGATATTCCGACCGCGGATTCGATCATGCAAGACGTGCTGTCGATGCCACGACCGTGGTCGGTCGTCGTCATCACTCATCGGGTATCTCATCTGGAGTCGATGGACGAGATCCTGTTCCTCGACGCAGGACGAGTTGTCGAACGAGGAACTCACGTGCAGCTCCTCGAGGCTGACGGGCGCTATGCCGAGATGTGGAGGCGAGAGCACTGACTCAAGTCGCCTGAGCCAGGGCACCGTCCCGGTGATACTCTCAGTTTCAGTGCGTTGTCGAACTGAGAACGCGACAGCGGTTCCCGTACGGGCGTTTCACAGGTAGGTCTGGCACATGTCCGTTTCGAATCCACACCGAGTGGTAATCGTAGGAGGTGGGTTCGGCGGTCTTCCGGCGACACGCTTCCTTGCACGTTTGCCAGACGTCGACATAACACTGATCGACCGCCGGAATCATCACCTGTTCCAGCCTCTCCTGTACCAAGTCGCAACCGGAATCCTCTCACCTGGCCAGGTCTCCCCGGTTCTTCGGCACCTACTCAGAAAGCATAAGAACGTGAGGTTCGAGTTGGCGGAAGTCACGGGGTTCGACATCGATCGACGCGTCGTGAAGGCGACGACGATCCCGGGGCTGGATCTGGAGTTTCCCTACGACAGCCTCATCGTCGCGGCAGGGGCCGGGCAATCGTGGTTCGGACACGACGAATACGCGCTCATCGCCCCGGGGATGAAGACGATCGACGACGCGCTCGAGCTGCGTCGGAGGTTCTTGGGAGCTCTCGAGCTTGCCGAGAGCTCGACCGATCCGTGGCTTCGTCAGTTGTTCATGACCGTCGTCGTCGTCGGGGCCGGGCCGACCGGCGTCGAGCTCGCGGGTCAGGTTCGGGAAATGGCGGTTCGCGCCTTGGGCGGGGACTATCGAGCGATCAACCCTTCGGAAGTACGAGTGCTCCTTCTCGACGGTGGCAAGGAACCACTTGCGAACTTCGGAGATCGCTTGTCCGAACGTGCTGCCAGGGAGCTCGAGGGAATGGGCGTCGAGCTTCGTATGCAGACACGTGTCGTCGGAGTGGACGCGTCCGGTGTCGACGTGGAAGGCCCTGACGGAAAGGGTCGAATCATGGCAGGGACCGTTGTCTGGGCCGCCGGTGTACAGGCGTCACCGCTCGCAGGCCTTTTGGCGCAAGCGACGGGGGCCGACTCAGACAAAGCAGGGCGGATCGCGGTGCTGCCCGATCTCACCTTGCCAGGTCACCCCGAGATCTTTGCTGTGGGTGACATGGCGACGGTGAACGATCTCCCGGGGGTTTGCGAGGTCGCGATGCAGGGCAGTCTTCATGCTGCGAACGCGATCCGGCGTCGACTTAGAGGAGAAACCGACTACGTCCCATTCAA
>DASPVS010000324.1:0-9322 GCA_035622235.1 Acidimicrobiales bacterium
CTCGGCCCATCCAGTGGCACGGAGTGTCGAGGAGGTAGGGGGCCCGGCTACGCGGACTTCTTCGACTTCTACCCCTGGAGCGGCAGCGATCAATCCTTCGATCGCCGCGGCGATACTCGCTGAGCCCGCCGTCCTACCGATTCGCGCACGACCCGAGCCGTCCTCGTTCACGCCGATCGCTACGGGCGGACGCTTCGGCCCGAGGCGAACGCAATCTTCGCGACTCAACACGACTCTCACCGCCCTGCCGTGCTCATCGGCCAGATCTCGAGCTGCGACGACGGCTGCGGAATCGAGCTTGGCCCCGAACGCTCCACCGTTTGCGAGGGGCGTCCGGGGCTCACCACCTGGAATGCACCAAGAGGCGTCGAGCTCAAGGTACGCCGGCTCGACAAACGTTGTCTGAAGCCGGAGGTCCCAGGCGCCCGGAGGGACGTCCACCGGGTATCGGAGAGGCGCAGAGGAATTGCGCCCTTGAACCTTTCGTGACCTGAGCCTTGCCTCGTGAAGGGTTTCGCCGACAGCCCAACCGCCTTTCGCATGAGGGACCGCTACCAAAGCGTTCTCGGGGTAGTAGTCATCGGCGAAACCACCTAATCCGAGCGCAACGAGCTTCCCCACCGACTGATGAGATCCGCCTTCGATGAGAGCCCTCTGCTCGGCTGCGTGGAACTGATCGCTCGTACGACTCCCGACGCGTGCGCTTCGCTTCTTCGCATCGGGCTCCGAACTCGATTCCCTCGAGGCGTCAGATGTTCGGGTCCTCGAGGCGTCAGATGCTCGGGCCCTCGAGGCGCCAGATGCTCGGGCCCTCGAGGCGTCAGATGTTCGGGCCGTATCGGAAACGAAGTGAGCGGCATCGAAGATCGGGCGCCAGCCGGTGCAGCGACAGAGGTGTGCTGCAAGCGCGTTGGAGATTGCCTCGTCGTCGAGCTCGCCTCTGCGTTCGAGCTGAGCCGCCAAGCGGACGATGAGCCCGGGGGTGCAGAAGCCACATTGGCTGGCACCACTTCGCGTGAAAGCTTGCGCCCATTCGTCGCGAACGCTCGGCTCGAGTCCGTCGAGGGTGGTGACGCTGCGCCCGTGGACCCTCCGCCCTGCGGTCACGCATGAAACGCGTGGCTGGCCGTCTACGAGGACCGTGCAGCACCCGCATTGGCCTTGCGGGCTACAGCCGTCCTTTGGAGAACGAATCCCCAACTTGTCGCGCAAGATCTCGAGAAGCGACGCACCGTCATCCGAAACCTCGACCTCTTTTCCGTCCACCTGAAACCGGAGGGTGCCGAGCTTGCCCTGACCGGTCGACGCGTCCCTCGAAGACGGAGTTCCCGCCGTGATCAGCTGAAGGAGGAACCACACCCGCACGTACGGGTGGCGTTCGGGTTAGAGATGTGAAATCCGGCGCCTTGGAGGCCGTCGTTGTAGTCGAGCGTGGACCCGCGAAGCAGGTCGGCGCTCGCCGGGTCCACCACTACTTTGACCGTCCCCTTGTCCCGGACGAGGTCGTCCTCGGCGATCTCCGAATCGAAGAACATGTCGTAGCTGTAACCCGAGCATCCACCCGGCCGCACTGCGACCCGGAGCGCCAGTGATTCGTTTCCCTCCTGCGCCAGGAGATCCGTAACCTTGGCGATGGCAGCGTCGGTCAGCGTGACCGGGTCTGGCTTCCTCCCGATGCTGACCGTGGTCATCGTCGTCACAGTTGCTTCCCTCCTGCTCTCACGCGGGCGTATCGCCGGCGGTTACGGCTGCGCCCAGCGTATCTCCTGGTCCCTGCCGACGGTACACACGCTCTTTCGCACCACGGCAAATCGGCACGATCGGTGCCTGGCACGTCCAGAACCGAGACTGGGATTAGGAGCTGACCGATAGGATTTGCCTTGTGGCGGCACGAGACACCCGCCCCTCTGTAGACGACGTCCGCGACGCGCTGCGCGCCGTGGTCGATCCCGAGCTGGGCGGGGACATAGTCGAGCTCGGAATGGTGCGGAACATCCGGATCGACGAGGAGGGGAGCGTCACGGTCGAGGTGGCGCTCACAGTGGCCGGTTGCCCGCTCCGAGGTCAGATCCAGTCCGACGTGGAAGCGCGGGTCGGAAGCCTCGCCGGTGTCGGCCGAGTGGATGTCGAGACCTCCGTCATGGACGCGGCGAACAAGAAGACCGCTATGGACCGTGCCAGACGGCGAGCCCAGGAGGACCGCTCCGTCCTCACGGACATCCCGCCGAGCGCGAGGGTGTTGGCCGTTTCCTCGGGAAAAGGCGGTGTGGGGAAGTCCTCGGTCACCGTCAACCTGGCCGTCGCGCTCGCGCGCCAGGGGCGGACGGTGGGAGTTCTCGACGCAGACATCTGGGGCTTCTCGGTTCCGCGACTTCTCGGCATGCAAGGGACCTTCGACGTAAAGGGCAAAAAGATCATCCCGATCGAGAAGGCCGCCGGCGATGGAACGCTGAAGGTCGTGTCGATGGGGTTTCTCGCCGACGAGGAGACGGCGATCATGTGGCGCGGGCTGATCTTGAACCGCGCCGTACAGCAGTTTCTCGAGGACGTGCGCTGGGGCGCGCTCGACTATCTGCTCATCGACATGCCGCCCGGAACCGGCGACATTCAGATGGGTCTCGCCCGGATGCTCGCGCGAACCGAAGTCCTCGTCGTGACCACGCCGCCATTGGCCGCTCAAAAAGTGGCTGCGCGCGCTGCCGATATGGCGCGTAAAGGACATCTGCGGGTCGCGGGCGTCGTCGAGAACATGGCGCCGTTCACCTGTGAGCACGGTGAGCGATACGCGTTGTTCGGCGAAGGAGGCGGCGAGCGGCTGGCGAAGGAGATCGGCGTCCCCCTCGTCGGCCAAGTGCCTCTTCATCCCGACATGACCGAGGCCTGTGACGCCGGCAAACCGGTAGCACTCGAGGACGGACCGCTCGGCGCGGCGTTCGAGCAGATAGCGCGTCGGATCGCCGAAGACATCGCGCCGATGGTGAGGGTGGAGGGGTGCAGTGCGCGCCTTCTCGATGCTGTGACACGCGCAGTCGACGACGACACGTCGGCCGCGTCCTGAACTAGACACCTCGGCGAGATGGACGATCCGGAGGTGCCGAATATTGCTGCCGTGGGCCAGGCCCCCCCGGCGCGACGCCTTCCGATGGCGCTGGCCACCTGGGCACTCATAAGCCTCGTGCTCCTACTGGTTCTCGTCTTGCTGGTGGTGAAAGTCACCCGCGGGTCGACGACGATCGCTCCGCTACCCGTGAGCGCTGCCCCGGCGGGCGTCGTACAAGCAGCGACATCCGTTTCTCCTGCAGTCTTCGCAGAAGTGGGGGCGCCGGGACCGCCAGTTCTCGAACCGCCAGTCGTCTTGTCGGGACAGCCTCCACTCGTCATCGACGGGAAGACCGGCGTGGTCTACGTCGGTACCGAGTTCTGTCCCTACTGCGCAGCGGAGCGTTGGGCGCTCGTCGTGGCACTCGGCCGTTTCGGCAAGTTCAGCGATCTCGGCGCCACGTCGTCTTCGAGCTCTGAGGTCTTCGGTGGAACGAAGACGTTCAGCTTCGACGGAGCAAAATTTCAAAGCTCGGACTTGGCGTTCTCGTCGGTGGAGGAGTACGGCTCGTCGCCGTCTGTAACCGCACCTGCCGGATACACGCTCTTGCACCTTCCTGATGCCGTGCAGAGGCAGGTCCTGCGGCATTACGACGTGAGCGCGGTCGTCTCAGACCCAGGATCGCTTCCGTTCGTTGACGTCGGGAACCGAATGATCGCAGCGGGATCGGGGATCGGTTTCTCTCCAGGTCTGCTCCAAGGTTTGTCGATGGATCAGATCGCGGCCGATCTCAACTCGCCGAGCACCCCGGTATCCCAAGCGATAGTGGGAGCAGCGAACGAGATCACCGCCGCTGTCTGCGCCTCGGGTGGTGGGGAACCCAAGTCGATATGCAACTCTCCTGGAACCCTGGCCGGCGCGGCCCGCCTGGGCCTTCCATAACGCGCAGCGCCGGGCAGCCGGCGAGCTCAGCCCACGATCGTTCAGCCGGCGCGACGCTCGAGCAACTGTTTGCGCTCGACCTCGTTCAGACCGCCCCATATGCCGTGCGGCTCTCGTATGCGAATCGCGTAATCCAAGCATTCGCGCTTCACGACACACGTCGAGCAGATGGCTTTGGCCCGCTGCTCACGACCTGCCTTTTCGTCCTTCCGCTCCGCGTGGGTCGGCGGGAAGAAAGCCGACGCTTGCGGGCCCTTGCATGCCGCTCGGGCCTGCCACGCTTCCCCCAGCGTTCGAGTTGCCACGTGCCCTCCTGAGCGTGACGCTACTCTGTGCCCCCGAGGCCCGACAAGTGGCCTGACCAGCTATTTCGTCGTAGATCAGGACAATATGACCTGCTCCGGCGGTACGCTCGCTCGACGATGGATGTCGCCTCTTTCTGCCGGCAAAGCCGCGTCGTGATCGTGGCCGGGAAAGGGGGGGTCGGCAAGACCACGATGACCGCAGCGATCGCCCGCGTCGCCTCCGGCGTCGGGCTGGAAGTCCTGATCATCGAGCTCGAGGGCAAATCGGGCCTCGCGGAGGCCTTCGGTCACCTGGGCGAGCTCGAATACGAGGACGCCGTGCTCATCGCTCCGAGGGAGGGTCGGGGTCGCGTCCGGGCGCGAAGAATCACCCCGGACGACGCTCTACTTCAGTATCTGGCTGATCACGGGATGAAGAGGATTTCGCGACGCTTGGTTTCGTCGGGGGCCCTGGACATCGTCGGGAACACCATTCCCGGGATCAAGGACATCCTCGTGCTCGGGCGCGTGAAACAACTCGAACGCGATGGAGCGGCCGATCTCATACTCGTCGACGCACCGGCGACCGGTCATGCGATGACGTTCCTTTCATCTGCGCGAGGGCTTCTCGACGCTGCAAGGTCAGGACCCGTGAGAGCTCAGGCTCAGGAAGTAGCGGAGCTTCTCGGTGATCCAACCCGGTGCAGAGTGATGCTCGTAACCCTCGCGGAGGAGATGCCGGTAAACGAGACGATCGAGTCGGCGTACAAGCTCGAAGACGATCTCGGCGTCGAGCTCGGCCCAGTGATCGTGAACGAAAGCCTCGCTTCGGACGAGGACTTGACGGTGCAACCAGCCGCTGCCGCAGCAGAAGAAGGGATCACCCTCTCGTCGGACCAGGCGAACGCTCTTCAGTCAGCCGCGAAATTCCACCTGCACCGCGTCTCGCTGCAGGAGGAGCAGCTGGAGAGACTCGGTTCGGAGCTTCCGTTGCCCCAGTTGCGAGCGCCTTTCGTCTACAGCGACTCCATCGGTCCCTACGAGCTCGAGGAATTGGCACGCGGCCTCACGGCTGAGATCGAGAACCTCGACGAGCGGGGACTTGAACTCGGCCCCCTGTCGAGACCTGGGGCTGGTCCGTGACCGCCGACATCGCCGACATCGCCGAGCTCGCCCGCGAGCGAAACATCCTGATCTGTTGCGGCTCGGGCGGAGTCGGGAAGACGACGATCTCGGCGGCCCTGGGCGTGGAAGCGGCGCGTCTTGGACGTAGAGCCTGCGTTGTGACGATCGACCCTGCCAAACGGCTGGCCAATGCCTTGGGGATCGATGCACTATCCAACATCCCGCACGAGATCGAAGGTCCGTGGTCCGGACAACTCTGCGCGCTCATGCTCGACGCCAAAGGCACCTTCGACGACCTCGTCGACAGGTACTCCTCATCCTCCGAACAAGCGGACGCCATCACCTCGAACCGCATCTATCGCAATCTCACCGGCGGCTTGTCCGGAACCCAGGAGTACATGGCGATGGAAAAGCTCTACGAATTGGTGGAGGAGTCTCGCTTCGATCTGGTGATCGTCGATACACCCCCGACCCGACACGCTCTCGACTTCCTAGAAGCACCGAGTCGCTTGACACGATTCCTCGGGCACCGGCTGTTTCAAGCGCTGCTCCTTCCGACACGCGCCTATCTGCGCGCAGTGTCGTTCGCGACCCAGGCTCTTCTTCGAACGATCTCGAAGGTCGCCGGAGCCGAGATCGTCGACGACGCCATCTCCTTCTTCCAAGCCTTCGACGGCATGCAGGACGGTTTCCGTGCAAGGGCTGAGCGAGTCCGCGAGTTGCTCGAGAGTGAAACGACCGGTTTCATACTCGTATCATCCGCGCGTCCGGACACGGTCGCCGAAGCGGGTTGGTTCGCGGACAAGCTGCACGAGTCCGGGCTTCGTGTGGAAGGACTCGTTGTCAACCGGATGTACCCCACTTTCGGGACCGCTACGGACGTGCGGTCCGTCGATCCCACAACCGCCCTCGGCAAGCTGCAGGCGAACCTACGGAGTTACCAGAGCTTGACCGCGCGGGAAGAACAAGCGTTTCGCGAGTTGGCCGCGCGTCTGGCTCCCGCTCCGGTTGCGCGTGTACCGCTTCTCGAAGTCGACGTCCACGACGTGGCCGGACTCACAGAAGTTGCCGACCATCTGTCGGCCGCCCCGACGCAGAGGGCGGGTTGACCGGGTCGAACTTCTTTCGGCGCTCGAGTAACGGGCGCTCGAGCAACAGGCGGTCGGGCAACAGGCGGTCGAGTAACAAGCGCTCGGGCAACAAGCGGTCGGGCAACAAGCGGTCGGGGGCCGCGGCACGTTACCCTTCAGCCGTGCGCAAGATCATCGTCGCGAGCGACGCGCCTTCGGTGCGCGCGGAAGTCATAGCGGCCGTAGGGGGACCGGAGACGGAGATCACCGAAGTCCGAAGCGGCCACGCCGTTGCGCCTGAGGTCGCGGAAAACGAGCCGGATCTCGTAGTCGTGGACCTGCAGATGGGGAGCATGGGAGCCGTCGCCGTTTGTCTCGAGTTACGCCTCGAAGAGTCGTACGGCAAGCTTCCCCACGTACCGGTGCTCATGCTGCTCGACAGACGCCCGGACGTGTTCATGGCCCGCCGTGCAGAGGCCGAGGGTTGGCTCGTAAAGCCGCTGGACCCGATACGCCTCCGAAGGGCGACCGAAGCGCTGCTCGGAGGCGGTACCTTCCACGACGAGTCTTTCCGCCCTATGCCGACCTCAGTCACTCCCGAGTCCTCGGTCTCCGTTACTTCTGAGAGCTCAGCCGTTGCTCCAGAGTCCTCGGCCGCTTCGCAGCCCGATCCTGCAGCAATCGGCCCTGAGCGCCCCGGCTCCTGACGAGCCGTCGCGGTGTTCCGTCGTCGCAGGTCGCGGGACGAACCACCATCGTCTGACCGGTCGGGTTCGCCCCTCGAACAGGGAACGGGCGAAGAACAATGGCGACGCATCCTGCTCGCGCTCGACGACCTGCGTGACATGTCCGTCCGCGAAGTGATGACACCTCGGGTGGACGTGGTGGGTCTTTCGATTCCCGTGCACGCCTCCGACGTGGCACGAGCGGTGAGGGAATCGGGACACAGCCGTTTTCCCGTGTACGACGACGATCTCGACAACCTCGTCGGGGTGCTGTTCGTCAACGACCTGTTCCGAGCCGGCTGGGAATTGGACACTCGAAACGGCAGTTCCGTGGACAATCCGGAAGACAGTCCCGCAGGGGACGCAACCACGCCCGACCGTCCCAGCCCGCTCGAGATCTCGCGCAGACTTCGCCAGCCATACCTAGTTCCCGAATCGCGATTGGTCCTGGACGTTCTGGCCGATATGCGCCGCGATCAACGGGCCTTCGCGGTGGTGGCGGACGAGTATGGAGGGGTCGCCGGGGTCGTAACGATCAAGGACCTTCTCGGAGCTTTGGTAGGGGACCTGCGCGACGAGCTCGATCCCACCGAGGAGCCGGAGGTCATCAGAGTTGACCGGACTCGATGGTTGGTCGATGGTGGAACGAGCGTCGACGACGTCCGCGCCCGACTAGGCCTGGACATCCCCGAGGGCGAGTACGTGACCCTCGGCGGCTTCGTGTTCGACGCCTTGGGACACATTCCCGAGGAAGGAGAGCGATTCTCGTATAACGGGTGGGAATTCCGGGTAGTGGAAATGGAACGACGTCGTATCGCGAAGGTCGTCGTCCAAGCGCCGGAGGAGACCGAATCCCAGCCCGAGCCCAGGGAACGCTCCAAACAGGTCGGGTAGCATCGAGTTCCGTTCGGCGCGCACGGGACCGTTACCCGGCGAGCGCTGATACCGCGACAGCACGGGCTGTAGCGCAGCTTGGTTAGCGCGCCACGTTCGGGACGTGGAGGTCCCCGGTTCAAATCCGGGCAGCCCGACCAACACCACGACAAAGCGGCTCGCCGGACGGCGCGTCGCAGCAACGTGCTCCAACCCGCCGTCCACAAGACTGGGGAGGGACTATGGCCGAAGCGACCATGGCGCCTCCGGCTCCGACCGGAGGAGGGGCGAGGAGCTTCTGGAGTCGGGAGCTGGACCACTACCCCTCGCCCTCGAGGCGTTACTTCTACCTGGGCGTCGTAGTCCTCGTCACCGTCACCCTCTACTACCTGTACTACGTCGAGGGAACCATCACGCCGTTGTTCTTGCCGTACCTGCACATGTCGTTCAGATTCTTTCTCTACCTGCTCGTGGTTTCGAACGCAGTCGGCGCGTTCAGCGCTTTGATCGGTGGTCTCTCGGACAAGATCGGCCGGGCGAACCTCACGATCGGGGGGACTTTCATCGTCGGCGTGGTGCAACTCGCCTGGATACCCCAGATCCATTCGCGGTTCGAATTCGCAGCCGCCTACACCGTGATCGGATTCGTCGAGGGAATTATCCTCGTCGCCACTCCGGCCTTGATGCGCGACTTCTCACCGCAGATGGGCCGTGCTTCGGCCATGGGTTTCTGGGCTTTGGGCCCTGTTCTCGGCAGTCTGGCCGCGAGCCTCGTCGCGACTCATACCCTCACCCATCTCCACCCTTGGCAGGACCAGTTCGTCATCTCGGGAATCGTGTGTCTCGTCGTAGTGGTGATCGCTGTATTCGGATTGCGCGAGCTCGCGCCTCAGATCCGCGATCAGCTGATGGTGACCGAAACAGAAAAAGTGCTTGTCGAGGCCAGAGCAAAAGGAATAGACGTGGAAGCCGCCGTCGCCCATCCTCTGCGCTCCATGCTGCGACTGGACCTCGTGTCGTCCGCGCTCGCGATCTCGCTGTTCCTTCTCATCTATTACGCGTCGGTGAGTGTGCTCACGATCTACTGGGTCGTCGTTTTCAGCCGGACGAGCGCTGACGCAAACGGGATAAACGTCTGGTACTGGGCGGCGGATGCGATCACTCTCATCGCTGTCGGGATCTTCTCGGACCGTCTCCGCGTCCGAAAACCGTTCATGCTCATCGGCGCCCTCGGAACCATCGCGATGACGATCGTCCTCATAA
>DASPVS010000325.1:0-2740 GCA_035622235.1 Acidimicrobiales bacterium
GATCAAGAACACCAAGATGAAGCCGAAGGGAATGCTCGTGATGATCGCGGGCGTGAGCGAACTATTGACCGGTAGGTACTTCTGGACCACGTCGGTCACCACTCCCATTAGGAGCGAAATGACAACCGCGCCGGTGAGCGAACGCAGGCGCGCCGCGACCACGGCGGCGAACGCGGCTGCCATGAGCGCCGTCATCCCGGCCGTCGTGAGACCTTCCGTGGGAGCGACCAGGATCCCAGTGAGTCCCGCCAAAGTGGCGCTGACCGCCCACACGCCGACCGAAACTCGGCCGGGGCTGGTGCCCGAGATCGAGGCCATGGCTTCCGAGTCGACCATCGCGCGGACCCGCAGCCCGATGTCGGTGAAATGCAGCACGGCCGTGCCCAAGATCACTACGAAGAGCAAGAAGCCGTATATGACGACCTGGTTCGTGGTAATCGGCGTTCCGAAAAGATCGAAGGCGTGGTCGCTCGAAAGAGCGAGGCCGGGTGCCGAGGTGATCGACTGCGTCCCGAACGTCAGATCGGCTATCGGCGGGAGAGCAACCGAAAGCCCGATCGTCGCAACCAGCTTGATCAGAGTCGACTTGCCACGGATGAACCGGAACAACGCCAAGTAGAGAACCACTCCCAAGAGAGGTGCGAAGACCAGTAGAGACACGAGACCCGAAGCCCACGTCGTCCACCCGTGCTGGGAGTTGAGCCAGAAGTAGAAGCGCGCGACCACGTAAGCCATCGAGCCGAAAGCGAAATTCAGCACGCCGGAAGAGACGTACGTGATCACGATGGCCGACGACGCGATCGCGTATATCGACCCGAGCGCGAGCCCTATCAGTACGTACTGCAGCACCCCGTAACCCCCCGTCCGAGTGGAGGCACTACCTCTTCCGTCCCACCGAACTCGCAGCCGTGCATCTCCCCTACCGATGCAGCACAGCAGGGAGCCCAAACGATATTAACTTCGACTTCGTAGCAAATTTCGGACCAGTTTGGGGGTCGCGTCAGCATGCCGTCTCAGGCGCACCGTGCTCGCTGGCCATCTGAGCGGCTGCTCAGCCCGGAAGGCCCAGGAGGAACTTCGAGATCGCCGTGGCAGCCGGGTACGACTCGGTCACGCCCGAGCTGATGTATCCCTCGTCTGCGATGAGTGTGATCCCGGTGATCGCGCTCGCCGCTTCGCTGCAGAGGAACACGAGTGGATACGCCTGCTCGAGGGGATCGGACGCGTTGATCCCGAGCTCCTCGCGGTAGTCGGAACCAAAACCGAGCCACATCTCCTTGTTCGCCTGGGCTAGCGGCGTGTCCGTAGGCCCGGGGCAGATGGCGTTGATGCGGATCCGCTCCTTCAACAAGGGGAACGCCTGCCGGGCCACGTATGCGCAGATCGCCTGCTTGCTCCACATGTACGCGCTGAGCATGTAGTCGTCGTTCTGATGTCTCTCGATCCAGTCTGCGGCGCTGTCGAAGTCCGGGGTGTCGAGGTACTCCTTCAACTGGGGGAGATTCGCCTGCCAGCCGAGTCCGGCGGCTGAGGAAATGAACCCGATCGCAGAACCACCGGTCAGCATCCCCTTCTCACGCAGCTTGTCGATCATGTAGCGATGGCCGATGAAGTTGATCTTCTCGATGCCCGCAGTACCGTCCGCCACTCCGGCACAGGAGAACAGGGCGTCGATCGGGCCGCCGCACTGGTCGATCGCTGCGTCGATGGAGGAAGGGTCTGCCAGGTCGATGTGAACGGCCTTCACCCCCTGAAGGGTGATCTCGGCCCGGTCCATCACCGTCACCTGCGCCCCGGCGTCGAGAGCCAGTCGAGCGGTGGCGGCGCCCATCCCCGTGGCACCCCCCACGACAACCGCGTGCTTCCCCTCGTAACGAAATGCGTTGAACATTGCCAGTCCTCCCCGGTTATGCGGTTATGGCGGTCGCGATTCAGGCGACGACGCCGCGTACTTTGAGGTCCAGGACGGCTTCGGTGTCTAGGCCGATCTCCGCGAGGATCTCGTCGCCGTGCTCGTTGAACTCCGGTGCTCTGCGAGGCTGGGCAGGCGCACCGTCGAACTGGACCGGCGCTGTAACGAGCTGGAACTTGACACCGGTGGAATTGGTGCACTCCAGGATGTAGCCGTTGGCAATCGTCTGAGGATCGGCCGCTGCTTCCAACGTGTCCTGGACGACCGTCCATTGACCTGGGAAATCCGCCAAACGGTCGCGCCATTCCGCGAGCGTGCGTTCGCCGAAGCACTGTCGGAGCACCTCCGCCGCCTCAGCGCCGTGGGATACGAGCGATTCGTGGTCGGCGAAGCGAGGATCCGTAGCGACGTCGGGCCGTTCCAGTACCTCGCTGATCGCCGGCCAATACGCCCCGGCCTGTAAGCAGCACAGGGCCAAAAAATGTCCGTCTTTCGTCTTGTAGTTCCCGACGAGGGGGTTGAGTCGCGTGCGAGTCGCCGGGCCAACAGAGAAGGGCGCGTTGAGCAGCGTCGACAATGCGATCGCTTGGCCCTGAGCCCACAAGCCGGTGCCGAAGAGCGAGACGTCGACGGTGGTGGCCTCCCCCGTCCTTTCGCGATGGAAGAGGGCGCCCATGATGCCCCCCGCGATCGTCATGGCACCTATCGAGTCCCCGAAGCCGGGACCCGGTGGATGAGGCACGTCTTCCTGTTCGGCGTTCTTGACGCCGAGCGCTACGCCCGGACGCGCCCAGAAGGCCAAGGAGTCGTATCCCCCCTTGTCGGCAT
>DASPVS010000326.1:0-4451 GCA_035622235.1 Acidimicrobiales bacterium
GCGTTCCTGGTCGCTGTAGGCCACCTGCATGCCGTCGGCGACAAGCTGGTTCGCCACCGCGTCGTAGGTGACCTGGGGGACGGAGAACTGGGCGTCCCAAGTGGCGTCGGTGTAGAAGTGGTGGTAGCTGGAGCTGGCCGAGTCGTAGATGGCGCTGACCGCCGCCTGCTTTTTCTGCAGCTGCTCGTCGATACCGACGTCGATCAGCAGCGGCGTACTTCCCGGTAGGGGCCCGAGGAGGGTAGCCTCCGGCGCGCCGCTGGCCGTTTCCGGTACGGGAATCGTCTGGGCGGTGAGCTGGAGCTGCCCCGAGGGGTCAAGGGTTGCGGAGGTATCGGCCGCCACCCCTGCACCTGCCTCGATGATCATCAAGACGAGCCCGATCACGGCACTGCCGACAAGAATTGAACGCGTAACACTTCGACCCGCCAAGGTCCTACCTCCGCCCTAGGACCCCCCGAACAGGTGAGAAGTCTATCGACCTGGCAAGGTGCCGAGCAAAGGCTCGGATTTCGGGCAACGTCCAGCGCAGCAGGTCCAGAGCGGCACGACTCACGTCCTAGTTCACGGCAGGACGGTGACCTCGCCGCCCCACGCGGGCATTTCCGCGTTGCCGGCTGGCGTCACCGTGGCCCCGATGTAGGTGTCCCCGGCGCTCCTTGCCACTACGACAACGCCGCGGGCCAAGCGACGATAGCAATCTTCAGAAATCTTCTGTGCTCCGATAGTCGGCTTCTTCCCATACCACCCAACCGGTGAAGCCGACCGGCACCGTCAGGCGACACGCACGCCATCGTCCCGCCGACCTGTTGTGCCAGTGTGCCGGAGACTCAAGGCGACGCGGGTCGTACAGCCTGGCATCGCCGAGTGCCTTGGCGAGCGCCTCTTTCGCCGAGAACCAGTCACAATGCACCTCTGCAGATGTTTGACACAACGTTTCCGCAGGCGTCAGGACAGCCTCCCGAGGCACATCGGGATCGATGGCTTCGAGGTCGACACCGACTCTCGAACGATGGGTCGCCACGAGGCCGTACCGACCTCTATAGGAGCGAGAAGTCTGCCAACCGTCAGGTTTGGGTACCTTGCGTGCGAGTTGTCGCGCTTCATCCGCTGTCGTGGCTTCGAACCACAGCAGGCGCCCGGGAAAACGTGGCACATCGAGGGCGAGTCCGTTCATCGTCCGACCACGGGAACGCCCTGCCAGGACGTTCCTGGCGCGAGCCGCTCGGCTGACATCACGAGGGAAAGCGGATAGAGAACGACGTGTCTTCCCAGTTCAGAGTCCGGAAGTACCACCGACTGAGTCTCCAGCGTCGACCCGGCACCGATTTTCACCCGTCCAGTTTGGAGCATTCGATCGGTGAACAGATGGGTCTGGGTTTCGACGTTCCCGCTTACGTAGGCCTCACTTCCTATGGTGATCAGATCGAACTCGTTCATGTTCCAGGTTTCGCACCAGACATTGCGCCCGATACGGGCACCCAAGGTCCGAAGATAGAGGTTGTACGTGGTGGTCCCGACAATGAAGGGGCCGAACCAGGAGTCGGCGATGACCTCGTGAAGGGCGTCGACGAACTCGGTGCGCCACACCTGCCAGCTCCAGAGCGGAAACTCGCCCTCTTTGTAGCGCCCTGCGACGATCCACTTTCCGGCGACCGTGACTACCCACGCCACCCCACCGGCGAGGACGAGGATCAACGGGGTCGCGACAAACGCAATGGCTAAGCCAAAACGTTCGAGGACCGCATCCAGAGCGATGATGACCCCAGCGAGGAGCAGAACCCAAATACCCAAGCAGAGAATCGAACGTACGATTTCGATCGTGGCTCGGGCCATCTTGAGTTGCATCGGAGGTGAATAGGTCCGCTCTTCGGGACCGAGGCGCCGAATGCGTGGGATCTCCATCGCCGGGGCTCCCAGCCATGAGCTCGACGGGGGTGCGACTTTCGGAGAGAGCGTCGCCGTCGCCACCAGGGTGTCGTCCCCCAACGCAGTCCCGGACCTCAAGATCACACTGTTTCCCACGAAGCTCCGAGTACCGATCGTGGCTGTGTCAATCCGCGCCCACCCGTTTCGGATCGAGACCGGAGCAAAGAGTACGTAATCCGCGATGAGACTCGACTCGCCCACTCTGAGGAGCCAGGGAAGCCCGACCGGCGTCGTTATTTCGCAGTTTTGACCAATCTTTGCTCCGAGCCGCCGAAGCCACCATTCTGTCAGCATGGATTTGTACAGAGGAAAGAGCACGACTTCGCTATATTCAAGAACCCGCGAAGAGAGCCACAGCCTGACGTACTTAAAGGAGATCGTTTGTAATAGCCCGGGTTGAAGCCCGATCCGCAACAGCCGGAGGATGGCAATCGTAAAAGTGGCATAGAGGCACAGCGTCATGAGCACGAGGAGCGGTACCCATGGCAAGAAATGGGCAACAGCCGTCCCCGCACTCGCTGAGTGCCTCTCCACTTCCAAGAGGACGAGAAGCGCCGGAAGTGCTGAGGCGATGGTGAGGGCGGGCAGAGCACAAACCAGGAGCGCTGAAAGGACTTGCAACGCCCGTCTGCGTGAGGATGCGACCCGCGGCGCACTGCTCATGGGCCACGAATCTCCGGCTCGGCCGCAAACCATTGCGGGAGCTCCTTCTAGGCGTGTGCCGGGCTCCACCCTGCCCGACACGCTCGTGCCCACCTCGATCTCCACGTCGTCGCAGACGACGGACGCAGGCTCGACGCATGAACGCGCTCCGATGCGCACGCCACAGCCGATGGACACATTGCCAATGACAATCTCGTCTCCCTCGATGTACCAATTCATGAGCTCGACATCGGATTCAATGCACGAACCGGCTCCGACTTGCAGCAGTCCAAGTGTTGGCGCCAGGGTGTCAAGACAGACGTCTTTTGCGATGGTTGCCCCCAGCAACTGTGCATAGGTACGGGCCAACGGGGTCCCGCTTATCACTCGAAGGTTGAGGACTTCGACGAGGCGCCCTAGGAGCCAGATGCTCAGATGCAGGCGCCCACCACGGGGGTATCTACCGGCTCTGACCCGACCGAGCAGCAGCCACTTCGTTCCCGCGACGAGGAAGATCCTTCCCATGGGGCTGACAAACACGATCCATAGGACAGCGAGTTCCCATAGAGCGACGGTAGGCGCCCAGGATCGGTTGACGAAGTGATTGAAGGCAAGAAGCGGGATCACGTACCCCGGAGAAGCAAACAAGAAGGCGGCTAAGACGCCGAGCGCCTGACTGTGGCGGACTCGGCTCGGAGCGGCGGAGCTCTTGAACTCGCCTGGAGCTGCCGTTCGCTTCTCACTGAGCCAGGTCGCAAATTCTCCCAGTCCAGGTCTCGTATAGAGGTCGGCTACGCCGACGGTGGGGAAACGGCTACGGACCGCGGAAACAAACTTCGCAGCTGCAAGGGAGTTTCCACCTATCTCAAAAAAGTTCGTCTCCCCCGAGACGGCTATGGGACCCAGCTGTTCTCTGACAAGCTCCGTCAACCAGGTGCCTAATTCGCCGAACTCCTCAAGGCCGGCCGGAATCTCAGTGACCGGCCATGGCAGCTTCTGGCGGGAGACCTTGCCCGACGTCGCCCTAGGCAGTTCTTGGATCTCGATGAGCAACGGTGCGAGACCAGCTGGTAGGTGGTCGTCTAGTTCAGTCTTTATCTCTGCGAGATTCCGACTCGTCACCACGTAGGCGACGAGAATAGGGGCACCGGAGGAACTCTCACGAACAGCACAGGCAGCAGCGGCAACCCCTTCGAGGTCCATAAGGGCCGTATCGAGCTGTCCAAGCTCCAGGCGCCTGCCGTTTATCTTCACCTGGTCGTCGTCTCGCCCGAGAAAGACGAGGCCTGTCGGTCCGAGCCTCACCCGATCACCGGTCCGATAGGCGCGGTCCCATCCGAGCTCAGGAAGCGGGGCGAAACGCTCCTGGTCGAGGGCGCGATCCAAGTACCGGCCCAGCCCCACTCCTGCTATGGCGAGCTCTCCTTCTTGGCCGACCGGCACCACGTGGTCGTCCTTGTCGATGACTGCCACATCCCAGCCCGCCAGCGGAACCCCAATGGTGACCAACCCCCCCCCGTTGAGAGGTGCGGCCGTAGTCACGACCGTCGCCTCTGTTGGACCATAGGTGTTCCACAGCTCCGTGCTTACCCCACGACAGGCGAGTGTCCTGGGGCAGGGCTCTCCCCCCAAGATCACGAGACGGAGCTTCGACCACGTAGAGGGGGACCAGAGATTGGCAACCGAAGGGACGGTCGAGACAACGGTGATCCGTTGGGCTTTCATCCACTGCTCTGCTGCTTCGACAGAAAGCAGGGTGCTTCGAGGTGTCGCTATGAGCGCGGCGCCGTTTCGCCATGCGAGCCACATCTCCTCGCAGGAGGCGTCGAAGGACACCGAGAGTCCCCCCTGTACGCGGTCGATGGGATGAACGGTCCACA
>DASPVS010000327.1:0-4401 GCA_035622235.1 Acidimicrobiales bacterium
GCGAGGACACGACATCTCCTGAACACCGGGCTGTCGTTGCGAAGCGACCACCAGGGCCCTGTCACAGCCACCAAGTCACCTCGCGCCGATTGAACCACGAGCTCGCCGAGGTGTGTGAAGTCGGAAACCGTCACAGTGGTACGAAGCTCGCCTCCATACCCGGTGATTCGCTCGTTCGGCTTGCTGTCCTTGAACTCCGGGATTACCCGAACGGCGGCGGTCTCCACCTTTTCGAGCGCCTCTCCGAATCGGTCTAGAACAGAGCTGAGTCGCTGTGATCGCTCGCGAAGTCGGGACAGAACCTCGTCCGGAGTCGAGTCCTTCGCCATGAGCGTCACCGCCACTGTCGCGATCTCGGGCTCTACGACGAGGAGAGCCTCGCCCCTGACAGAGACGAAAGGCCCGGCTTCCGCGACGAACTCGTCTGCCGAGTCGAGGTCGTGAGAGACCTCGGCGAGGCGGCCCCGTGACACGTTGTCGCCGACGAAAGCCCGACCGGGGAACCGGTCCTCGGCGAACGTCTGATCCGACACGCGGCCTCCAGCGGATTATCGATGTGAGAGGTCGGAGCCCTCTCCGGCCCCGCACCCAGACGCCTGCATGCCGACGTCTTCGCTCCGGCGCCTCGTGCCAAGACGGCCAGACCCTCGTTGTTCAGGTAGTTATCGGTCAGGCTAGAACAGGAGCTGAGCAATTTCGGTGATGCAATCGAGCGACTCCAGCGGTCCGCCGAGCTTCAGTTCCCGCTCATCTCCCAGGTCACGCCACTGGTCGTTCGCTTCAGGTCCTCATTCCGGGTCGAACGTGTTGTCGGGCCGGACGCGGACTTTCCGGCCGCACCATTCGCCGGCTGTCAATTCCTTGGCGACTTCTCGGTCCGCACTCGTCACAATCGCCCGTCTGCCGTTCGCGAGATCGGCCAGGACGACCGCCCTGTCCGGCTGTTCTACGCCGCCTTCTCCGTAGAGGACCGTGTAGGTGGCGACGGTCGCGTGCCCCTCGACCTCGCCGCAGATCTCGACTTCAGAAGAACCCTCCTCCACGAGTTGGCTCACGTCCGCCGAGCCGTAACCGGAAGGAGAAGGACGCGAGCCCCACAAAGCGACCCCTTGCTTGGTGAGCATTCCGCTCACCGCCGTAACGAGGCCGAGTGAACCGGGATCCTCACGCAACACTTGGGCCATGCGAGCGGTCGACTGCAAGGTGTAGTTGTTGAGCGGCCCGCCTCCGAAGGTCATCCCGCCCGTCACGGTCAGCTGACGTTCGCCGGTCAAGCCGAGCTCGGTCGCCTGTGTACGTACGGCTATCGGGAAACAGCTGTAGAGATCGACATGCGCTATGTCGTCCGGAGAGACACGTGCGCGTCCGAAGACCTCTCGTCCTGCAATTTCGAAGCCCGGGCTCCGGTGCAGGATCGAACGTTCCGACACAGGGACCATGTAGTTCGACTCCGCTATTCCCTGGAGGAAAACCCACCGATCCTCTGCGATTCCGATGGACCTCGCGGTCGATGTCGAGCAGAGGATCAACGCGGCCGATTGGTCGACGTTCCATTGCGAGACGTGAAGCTTGTTGTAAGGCAGAGCGAGCGGACGGTTGTTCTTGCCGGGGACGCGGATCTCTTCCTCGGTTCTGAGCCGCCGATCCCAAGCGAAGGGATTGTTCGAGGCCACTGCGCTGAAACCAGCCCACAGATCGGCGACCGTCCTGGCGTGGTCTTCTGGGGACTGACCGTCCGAATATCGTCTCGCGTTCTCGAGCAATGCGTACTGACTCACCGGTGCGACCAGTCCCGCCTTGATCTCGTCGGCTGAGATGATCTCTCTTTCCGGAACCAGCGTTTCGTCCGGCTCCGCTCCAGCGTCTTCGGGATTGGGGAGTTGTACTCCCGTGCGCATAGCCAAAGCATCTCGCCACTTGGCCTCCGCACCTACGACCACAGCCACGTCTGTGTCTCCAAGGGCGATCGCATTGGCAGCGCGCTCGAAGAGCGTGGTCTGAAGCACCCCGAGCCTGGCAAAGACCGTACGCGCACCGTTTGCACTGAAATGTCCTGCGACGCGCCTCCCGGCGTCCTTGAAACGCCAGGTCCCCTGCGGCACGAGCACGAGCCCCGCGCGCTCGAGAATGTCAGGTCGCCCGCAGTCCGAAGCGGCTAGCTCGCTCGCACCCACCATCAATCCCACGGCGTCACGAGCCTCGAGCGGGTCCGCACGCTTCTCACTTATCGCCCCGGCGCCGACCAGGACCGGAGCTCTTGGGTCGACGTTCACCGCTTGACCGCCGCGCTTGCGGGGTCGAGCGTTCCGACAGACGCGGCGATCGATCTTCTCAACGCGGACCTACCCGTCCGTAGTCGTCTTCCAGCCGCAAGATGTCGTCCTCGCCGAAGTAGTCCCCGTGTTGTACCTCGATGAAAACCAGGTCTGCCTTTCCCGTGTTCTCGATCCGATGCGCGGATCCGCACGGAATATCGATCGCTTCGCCTTCGCCGATCTCGATCGATGCTCCGTCGAGAGTGACGACACCTTGGCCACGCACGACGAACCAGTGTTCCGAGCGACGAGCATGACGCTGATAACTGAGCCTTCTGCCCGCTTGCACCACTATCCGCTTGACCTTGTGCCCGGATGCTTCCTCCAGAACCTGGTATCCACCCCAAGGCCTCTCGTCGAATCCCGCGCTCACGGTCCTACCCTCATCGTCGCCTGGTTACGTTCCATCCCAGCACCATGTCAGATCACACCCCCGAATCGACGCATCGGCTACGTACCCGACTGACCCAAACCTGCCACGCTACGCAAGCTCCGGGGTGGTGAGTGTCTCATCCGGGGACGAGCCGCGCGAATCTTCCAGCCCTTCGACCTCTCCTACGAATGTCTTAGCCCCCGATCTCTTTGGCAGAAGCAGGGCCGGGACCATGATCAGAGCCACCATCGCGAAGACCCACCAGAATGTGTGCGCGAACGCCTGCGCCATGAGCTGCTCTGCCTGCGGGCTCGGGGAACTACCCGATGCACTACCGCCCGTCGAAAGAAAACCGGCTCCTCCAGGAAATGCCGCCGAAATCTGGCGTTGTAAAACGACCGCCACGAGTGCAGTCGCGATCGATCCTCCGACTCGCTGGAGGATGTTGATGACCGTCGTCGCCCTCGGAACCGCCTCCCGGGACAAATTCATGTACCCAGCCGCGATGACAGGCATCATCACGATGCCGAGTCCCATCCCTCGAACCAGAAGTGCAAGGGCGAGGAGCACCTCGCTCGTGTTCGCGCCGACCTGCGTGAAGGCAAAAGAGCCGAGAGCCATCAGAACGACACCAGCGGGAACGATGCGACGTGCGCCCGACCGGTCCGCGACGGCACCAGCTCCGCGCATCACCATCGCGGCGCCGATTCCCTGGGGGGCCATGAGTAGACCGGCGACCAGTGCACTTTGGCCGCGCGCAACCTGATAATAGAGAGGCATCAAGAACATGGCAGCGAATAGCGACGCCCCAACGAGGAACGTCGCAGACCCGGCTACCGCGAAGCTCTGGTCCCGAAACAGCCGTATGTCGAGCAAAGGTCGATCCGCACGCGCTGAATGAATTACGAAAGCGACGAGGAGAAGTGCACCAATAGCGATGCTCGCCAACGTCGTGGTTTGCCCGAACCCTCCGCTCGCCCCCGCTTTCGACAATCCGTAGACGAGTGCTATGAGGCCCGGTGAAAGGAGTGAAACCCCCAGCCAATCGAGGCTTGCTGCGCGCCCCTTGCCGTCGTGTTCGAGAGCCCCGACAGAGAGCGCGAGCGCGGCGATTCCTATTGGCACGTTGACGAAGAAGATCCAACGCCAAGTCACGCTGTCGATGATCAACCCACCAAGTACCGGTCCGAGGACCGGTCCCATGACGGTGGGGACTCCGACCACACTCATCACGCGGCCCATTCGTTGCGGTCCTGCGGCCCGCGCGAGGAGACTCTGACCGACGGGCATGATCATCCCGCCGCCGATCCCCTGAAGAACGCGGAAGGCGATCAAGCTCCCTGCCGACCACGACAGTCCACAGAGAACCGAGCCCACCAGGAAGAGGGTGAGCGAACCCATCCAAATCCTCTTGTGGCCGAAGCGGTCGACCGCCCAACCTGTGAGCGGAATCACCGCGGACAGCGCGAGCAAGTACCCGGTGCTGACCCACTGAATCGTGTCGACGCTGGTGTGAAATTCGCGACCGAGGGTGTTGATCGCGACGGCGACGATGGTCGCGTCGAGGATCGACATGATCGATCCGAGGACCACCACCACCGCCAACCGACGGAGGGCGGGGTCGAGGACCGGGCCTCGTCGACCGGGCATGGCAGAGGACGGTACCGGATTACCGCCCGAACGGTCGCAGCCCGGTCTGGTCGCAGCCCGGTC
>DASPVS010000328.1:0-5148 GCA_035622235.1 Acidimicrobiales bacterium
CTGGCCACGCCGCACACCGCGGGCGAGCACCAAAAGGCCGATACCGGCCAGGGCGACGAGCGCACCCGCCAACTGCGTCGCACCGAGCGGAAGAACTTGCAGGACTAAGTGCAAGCGCTCGCGAAGCGGCGGAGTTACCGCAGAAAGGAGGTCGACCGCACCGGTAACCGCGATCGCTGCCGCACCCCACCTTCGCGCGCGTCTCGAACGGCGCCGAACTGCGGAAAGATCGGGCGCCGGAGGCCATGACGCCCCGCTCGGTGCCGCAGCGACGACCACAGGGTGAGAGTCGTGGACCGGCCGGTAGCGCGCCGCCAATCTTTCGAGAAGGCTCTGCGGAGCTACGTCATTACGCGCCAACAAGAGTCTGGCGTGGAGTTCGGCTCCTGTCTCGAGCTCGATCCAAGCGAGTTGGCGGTGTCCGATGAACACGGGTGGAAGGCCGAAGCGACCCGGATGTTCTTCCACGACTTCTCCGCACACACCTGCCGAGGCGAAGAATCCTGAGGCGAGGTGCGTCAACTCGGCCTGCAGTGTGGCTCCGGTCACGAGGCCCGAGTAACCCTCTTCCTGTAGCGACCGTGCGCGGTCCCTCGCGGCGTCGTTGGTGGTGGCGCCAGGGAACTCCATGGCATCATCGAGGGGGCTGGCGAGCTTGCCTCCTCCCATCGCCACCCACGCCTTGCGGCTTATGACCCCGAGGACGGCGGCCAGTACCGCCAGCCCGATCACCGAGATTCCCGCCGCGACCAAAAGTCGACTCGTCCAACTTGCGCTTGCCGCTCGATCGATTGCCCTCGCCGGTAGGTGCTGATTGCCGAAGAGGTGGTCCAGCACCGCGTCGGTGAACGGAATGCGAACGATGATCACCAGCGCGAACGGGACGAGCAGCCACCAGGTGAACCTGGCGAAACGCCGGTAGAGCAGTCGAGACGTGAGAAATCGCTGCACCTCTGACGGTTCGGACAAGCGATCGACCCCCTCTTGCCAGGGGGCCGTCGGGTCGGGCTTCAGGGGATTGCCGACCGCCGCGTGCACTTCAGAAGTCGAGCTCGATTCGATTCGGACTCTGCGGACTCCTGAAGCGGAGGTGAGGTCGAGATCGGCTGAGGTGGCCACTTCGATGCCGAGCTGTTCGAGCCCTCGACGGGTGGGAGGCGAATCCCCCAGCTGGTGGTCCTTGCGGCCGGGCAGGCACACCATGCGCCGATCTTCGCCACAGGCGAAGGAGCTAAGAGCGTCGAAGAGACGAGGATGATTGGCGACGGCCCGTTCGACCCCTTTGACCGGGTCGGCGGTTGCGGCCGTCAGGTCGAACAGGTTCCCGGCGATCACGACCAACCCGGGTCCTTCCCAGGCATCGAGTGCTCTGGCGATGCCGGTTTCCGCCCAGGTAGACGAAAGCGTGGCATGGGGTCCGAGAAGGAGATTGGACATGACGATCACGCGACGGCCAACGTCGACTTCAAGTCGAAGGTTGCCGTTGACGTTTCCGTTGCCCTCCATCGCCTCCATTCTGCTTTCCTTTGTTCCCTTTCACCGTCCCAGGAGGGTCGGTGTCCGACAGGACGTCCAGATTTCTGACGCCTCACCGCCTCCCCGGCTTACCGCCTCCCCGGCTTACCGCCCCACCGCCTCACTGGCTCATGGGCACCCCGGCACTTTTGTTTTCACGTGCATATGTGGCTTGTGGCGCTTGTGGCGCTTCGCCTCGCCCTGTGGAAAACAGCGCCACAAGCGCCACAACGCCCATATGCACCCAAAAAGAGATGTCCCGGTCCGCGTCCCAACCACCAAGTCCCAACTCCCGCGTCCCAACTAGCGGGTCCGACTCTCCCCAAGTCCCGAGGACTGCTGTTCTGGTCCGCCTTCGACACCTACCCGAGACGTCCGCCGGGGAAGTGCGCCGGAGCTGAATTGGTCCCTAGGCTCGAAGTCCGTGAGCGAGGCGACGCAGCACGAGGCGACGCAGCACGAGGCGACCGAAGATTCGGCCATTGAGGCTCTGTACCTCGAGGAACGCCTATATCCGCCATCCGACGAATTCCGGTCACGTGCAGTGGTTTCGGATCGGTCACTCTTCGAGCAAGCCGACGCTGACTGGGAGGGTTTTTGGGCCGACCAAGCGGGAGAGCTCGACTGGATCGAACCCTGGCACACCGTGCTCGAGTGGGAACTGCCTTTCGCCAAATGGTTCGTCGGGGGCAAGCTGAACGTCTCTTTCAATTGCCTCGACCGTCACGTCGCCGCGGGAGCCGGGGACCGGGTGGCCTTCAGGTGGGAAGGGGAACCCGGGGACAAACGCAGCATCACCTACTCGGAGCTGCTCGCCGAAGTGGAGTGCTTCGCGAACGTGCTCAAGGGCCTGGGCGTCGCGCGCGGGGACCGGGTGGCCGTCTACATGCCGATGATCCCCGAGCTACCCGTCGCCATGCTCGCATGCACCCGAATAGGCGCGGCTCACTCGGTGGTGTTCGGAGGGTTCTCTCCGGATGCATTGCGAGACCGAATCGATGACGCCCAGGCGAAGGTTCTCGTCACTGCCGACGGTGGTTGGCGTCGCGGAGCGCCGATTCCGTTGAAGAGCCATGCTGACGGTGCACTCGCGCAGACTCGTAGCATCGAACATGTCGTCGTGGCGCGCCGCATAGGTGATGTAGCGGGCACCGTGCCGATGATCGAAGGGCGTGACCACTGGTGGGACGATCTCACAAGGGATGCGGCTCCGCATTGCGCACCCGAACCGATGGACAGTGAGGACCTTCTCTACCTCCTGTACACGTCGGGGACGACAGCGAAGCCGAAAGGCATCATGCACACGACTGGCGGATACCTGACCCAGGTTGCCTTCACGCACAGAGCGGTTTTCGACGTGAAACCGGAGGAGGACATTTATTGGTGTGCCGCCGACATCGGCTGGGTCACGGGGCACAGTTACATCGTTTACGGACCCTTGGCGAACGGCGCAACGAGCGTCATGTACGAAGGGACGCCGGACTTCCCGGACAAGGATCGTTGGTGGGACATGATCGAGCGCTACGGCGTGACGATCCTCTACTGCGCTCCGACGGCTATACGGACATTTATGAAGTGGGGATCCGAACTACCCGCACGCCACGACCTGTCGAGCCTTCGTTTACTCGGGTCGGTCGGCGAGCCGATCAACCCCGAAGCGTGGATCTGGTATTCGGAACATATCGGGGGTGACAGGTGTCCTGTCGTCGACACATGGTGGCAGACAGAAACAGGGGCGATCATGATCTCGCCGTTGCCAGGGATCACCACTTGCAAACCGGGATCAGCCACTTTCCCCTTACCGGCCGTAGGGGCAGAGATAGTCGATGACAACGGTTCCACCGTGAAGCTCGGTGGCGGCTATCTGACTCTGACGCGCCCGTGGCCGTCGATGCTACGCGGGATCTACGGAGATCCAGAGCGCTACAGAGATACTTATTGGAGCCGTTTTTCCGGAAAGTATTTCGCTGGTGATGGCGCCAAGATCGATGAAGATGGTTATCTTTGGTTGCTCGGGCGCGTCGACGATGTCATGAACGTTTCCGGTCACCGCATCTCCACGACGGAGGTCGAGTCCTCACTCGTTCATCATCCGGCTGTTGCAGAAGCAGCGGTCGTCGGGGCGACCGACGAAACGACCGGTCAGTCGATCGTGGCGTTTGTGACCTTGAAGTCGGGAGAAGCTCAAAGTCTTGAACGAGGTGAGGAGCTTCGCTCTCATGTGGCCGGCCACATCGGCCCGATAGCGCGGCCCCGAACCGTGATCTTCACAGACGAGTTGCCTAAAACGAGATCCGGGAAGATCATGCGGCGCCTCCTGCGAGACGTGGCCGAAGGTCGGGACCTAGGCGACACGACCACGTTGGCGGATCCGCGCGTGGTAGACGAGATCCGCCGGCTTTCGACCACCGTCCCCTCCGAGGAGTGACCGAGCCACCGGCACCAGCCAATTGGTGCTGGCACAACGACCCGGCCGATCCCGGCCCGGCTGTCATATTCGACATTGACGGCGTCCTATCCGATGCCGCCGGACGGCAGCATTTTCTCGAATGGGGACGACGCGACTGGGACGCCTTCTTCGATGCGTGCGGGGAGGATCCTCTGGTGGAGGAAGTCGCTCGCCTTCTCGAGCTGCTCGATCAAAGGCTCCGAATTGTTCTTCTCACAGGGAGGCCGCTCAGAGTCCGGCCCCAGACGCTGGCTTGGTTGTCCCACAACCAACTCCGCTGGGACCTCCTGGTCATGCGGAATAGGGGGGACTATTCGCAGGTGACCGGGTTCAAACGTTCAGCGCTACGCGACTTGCGCCATTACAGCTTCGACGTTCGCCTGGCCTTCGAGGACGACCCGCGCAACAGGGACATGTTTCACGACGAGGGCGTTCCATGCATCTACATACACTCCGGCTACTACGAGTAGAGGTACGCCCTACGAATAGAAGTAAGGCTTCCGCTCGTCGCGTCGTAGCAAAGAGATGCCCCAGCCCGCCAAAAGCATTACGAGGCTTACGACGAGTACAGGCACGTCGCCCCACGCCACGTAAAGGGTTTCCCCGTCGCGCAGACGGAGATTGCCGACGAGCACCGCTCGCGTCCCGAGCGAGGTCCTGGCGAGGACTCGACCCGAATTCTCGATGAGCGCGCTGTATCCGGTGGGGGCCGCTTGAAGCAGGTCTCGGCCCTGCGCGATGGCTTGCAGACGCGCCGCTGCAATTTCCTGGGCCGGAACCTGGCCTGTCGAGTAGGAAGAGGTGTTCGTCGGGACTATGAGAAGATTCGCCCCGTTGCGGGTAGCGGTCCTACCGCGATCGGAGAAGAACACCTCGTAGGAGACCATCGTGCCCAGCTCTCCGGCAGGTGTGTGAAGAACCCCGTCACCAGTTCCGGGAACAGCGTCGCGCGGCACGGCGGAGAGATTCGCGAGATGCGAGAAAAAGCCCCGGAACGGGACGTACTCACCGAATGGAACCCTGTGGACCTTCTCGTAGCGGTCGACCAATCGGCCGTCGGGACCGAAGGCCACCACTTCGTTACGGAACGCCGTCTGCGAGATTGTCTCGGTTACGCCGACCACCAGCGTCGCGTGCAGTCGACGAGCGAGGCTCGACAGTTGATGCTCCACCGATTTGTCCTG
>DASPVS010000329.1:0-3982 GCA_035622235.1 Acidimicrobiales bacterium
CGTCGTCGATGCCGAACTGGCCACGTCGTGTCCGGGCGTCTTCGCCGCTGGCGACGTGGTCGGCGGGGCCTATCGGCGTGTCTCGAACGCACTGGGCCATGGCTCTCTGGTATCTCGGTCGATCCTTCGGTACCTTCAGGATGAACAATGAGGGTTCTTCGCTTTCCGACGGCAGCGGAACTCGTCTCCGAAATGGATCGAGCCATGGATGACGACACGTCCGTGCATCCGATCTCCTGGGTAAACCTCGTCACGGAGCTGGTCGAGTCGAACCTGGCGCAGTGGGAGCTCGAAGACCTCACCCGCGATCCCTCTGCCAGCAACGAAGTGGTCGCGAACGCCAAAAGAGGGATCGACCGGCTCAACATCGGGCGTCACCGGCTGGTGGAGCGCGTCGATGCCCTCATCGCTACCGATCTAGATCAATCGGCTGACGCTCCCCTCGCAACCGAGAGCCCGGGAATGATCCTGGACCGACTGTCGGTGCTCGTCATTCGACGGGCTAGGACCAGGTCCGCGTCCACGAGCCGGCCCGACTACTCCGAACGGCTTCCCGAGCTCGAAGCACGGATCGACGCGCTTTCTTCGGCCTTCGACTCCTATCTCGACGAATTGCGCGCAGGGACCCGACAGTTCCTGCCCTACGAACACTTCAAGCTCTATCGATTCGGCGTGGCGGAGGACTGAGTGTACGAATCGAGGCGGTAACCGCCGCGATTGAACCCGCAGAGCACTCTCGGTCCGTCTACCGCGAGATGCGCAATGCCGAGGGACGTTGTTGCAAGGGGCTGCGTCGATCGATGCTTCCCCCTGTCGAGAGGGTCAATCAGATGCAGGCAACCAGTTCGTCCCGCCACAACGAGCCGTCGACCCAACGGTGCCGCACCGACCCCGCCCGTGCCCCAGGCGATGTCGGCTGGAAGTGGCCCGCTGGTCACGATCTCTCCGTCGTTTGGACGAAGCACCGAGAAACCGCCGCCTTGTAGTGCCTCCCACTCGTAGTCGTTGATCGTCGCCGCGCATTCGGGTCCGGCGGCCCACAGCGCATCGTCCTGCCACGCAAGGCTGGCCACTCGGAACCCGACCTCGGCCTCCCATCGGGGCCGGCCTACGACGTCGCCAAGCAGAGGGAACAACGCCACTGTTGCGTTCCCGCCTACGGCGATCAGTGGGTCACCGTCCGCTGGGACCACTCCGATGGCGGTCACCTCTCCGAACGCGGCCGCGCAGTGACGTGTGGGAATGGCGCCGCCGTTTGGCAGGTTCTCGAGCGGTACGGAAACGAGCAGTCCGCTGGCTCCCTCACGGCGCGGCACGGATCCCACCAGTCGCCCGGTGACAGCAACTGTCCGCTCCACATCGTCGACGAACGACCACAGCGATGCCGGTTCGACCTTTCCGAAACGGTCGCGCCGAAGGATGTCGGTACGAGTGAAGCCGCGGAGAACACCGAAATGGTTCAGCACGAGGACCAGCCCCATCTCGGGCATCTCCAGAATGGCGTGCACGTCCAGGTCGTATTGGGACGGCTCGTCTTCGTGAGGGAACATCGTGGTGCCAAAGACGGCCCGAGGACGCAGCCGACGATCCGCGAAGACGACGTTGCGACCGAGGTTGTTCCAACACACCAGATCCTCGAGCACGTTGACGCGGCCGATCCCCTGTGGCTGGCTGTTGCGCACGCCTTCCTCAGCGGCCGCGTCGACCACTCGATGGGTGAGCCCAGCCGTCACAGCAGGTCTTGGAGCAGAGCGACCGCATCGGCGGCCCTGACGCCCGTCAAACAGGCCGATCCCGACGGGCACGTCCGCTGCGAGGGACGAAAGTCCCGCAGGTTGACCGTTTGGTTGTAGGCAGATGCTCTCTCCGCGGCCCGGCAGAGGTTTGTGCAGTCTGAACCCCGCAGGGCCGCAGATTTTGGCCAGGGCCGGACGTAGACCGAGGCGCGCCGGCAAATCGTCACCGTCGGTGTGCCTTGTTGCACGGCGATATGCGTCACCCCGGTGTCGACACCGATCACCGCCCTACAGGCCGACAGCATGTCGACCACTGCCGGAGGCGTCGAGGCGACTAACCGAACCACACCGATGTCCTCCAAGGGCGTTGGTCCCGTTCCCTTGGTCACGTGGGCGACGTCGTGACCATCGGCACGGAGGAGAGCGGCGAGTTCCGCCCAACGATCTGGCGGCCAGCTTTTGGCCGAACCGTCCGTCTCATGCACGAGCAGCACAGTGGTATCGAGCCCTGGACGCGGGAAGGATTGGAGGGGGATTGGTTGCCTGAAGTCGGCTGGCACGCCGAGATCGGCACAGATGCGTCCGAGGATGTCGTTGATGTTCAGCGGACCGAACACTGCCTCGAATTCGGCAGAGCCCCACCAGAAGTCACGCTGCAGCGGATGGTCGCGCAGATCGGTGAACCGATCGCCGGGACCTTGGGCGTAGCTGTCCTCGTCGAGGACCCCGCCCAGCCCCTCAATTCGTTCGGCGAGGAGCCGTTGAGACGGCGCCCGAGCTAGCAACCACACCGGGTCGCCCGCCGCGATGAGCGCCTGAAAGGCCGGGAGCGAGACGACCAGGTCTCCGAGCCCGTATGAGACCGGTGCAATGACGGTGCGGCTCATCGTCAGCCAACGGCGTACGCGGTCCGGTCCTCAATGCCGGACGCTGAAAACGCCTTTCTGCGTTCCCCGCACTTGTTGCAGGTCTGGCAGTGTGCGCCGTCCACGGGGGCGACGCATGAGAACGTGTGCTCCAGCGGAAGGTCTCGCCCGCGTTCGAGCACCTCTGCTTTGCTCATCTTTGCGAAGGGCGTGATCACTTCGAGCGGATGACCGAGCGCTGTCGCAGCCAATGCGGCGAAGGCAGAGAAGAAGGCTGGGCTACTGTCCGCAAATGGGTTGCCTCGAAGCGTGCCCAAAGCGATGGTCCCCACTCCGTAGAGCGCGCACCAGACCGCTGTCTTCGCCAGCAGCAGCACGTTACGCCCGGGTAGATAAACGGCCTCGTCTGGCGTCGCCTCATCGGGTACGTCCGTGCCCGACACACTCCAGTGGGGCCCGTAGACATCGGCGATCGGCAACTCGAAGACGGTCAAAGCCCTAATCAGCGGTTGGTCCGACACCGCGCCGAGAAAGCGGCGGAGATGTGCCTCCTCGACGTCCTCCCAGGCCAACCCGAAGCGAATGTAGACAGGCCACACGACCCGGCCTTGCGCCGCCTCGTCTACCAACAAGATGCTGCTATCGGCGCCACCGCTTGCGAGCACGACGAGCTCATCAGCCACGGTCGTGCTCGCCTTGGTACACGCAGCCCGATGTACATGTCTCACGGACGACGACTTTCGACATCTCTGGGAGCTCCGGGCTGAGACGGTCCCAGATCCATTGGGCGAGTACCTCGCTGGTTGGGTTTTCGAGCCCTTCAACCTCGTTCAGGTAATAGTGGTCGAGACGAGCCAACAATGGTTCGACCGCGCACGCCACGTCCGCGAAGTCTCGGACCCAGCCGCTGTCCTCTCCGACAGGCGCCTCCAGGTGGACGACGAACCGGTAGGAGTGTCCGTGCAATCGTGCACACTTGTGTCCCGGGGCGACGTTGGGAAGCCTGTGGGCGGCCTCAAAGGCGAACTCCCGAAAGATCTCCACCAACTGCGATCCTACAGACCATCGGACACGACTCGTCTCGTCTAGGCGACGGAAGGCATGACCGGGACTCGGAAGCACTGGGGCAAGCGCGTGTCTCGTTTGGACAGTGCAAGATGAGACACCGTCACGACGCCGTGCTGGCCGTGGTCAGAGACAGCTCATCCTTAGGCGAAATGGCGGCCGACTACGGGGTGACCAGAGCTTCTCTTGCTGGATGCAGCGCCACGAGTGTGGCTTGGACTCCTCGTCAATCGTTTGCACCGACCGAAGAGCTGTTCCCACCGGAAGCGGAACTCATAGGTGAGTCCACCGATTATAGGGTCAACAGCCGCGAAC
>DASPVS010000330.1:0-11606 GCA_035622235.1 Acidimicrobiales bacterium
TGCTGAATTTGCCCAAAGACCTACCGAGATTGCCTGATATGTCGGTCACGCGCCCCCCGGTCTCTATAAAGCCGGGAGCAACGTCTCAGAATCTCCGCCGGGTCGGCATCGCTTTCCGTTACCCCGACGGCTAGGAAACCGACGCTCTAATCCTCGGATTCTTGGTCTAGTTTTTGGTCTAGTTTGCGCCCACAAATAGAGTCTTGTAACGTCCTCTAAGGACAACTCATTCAGCCATTATCCCTGCTCAGGACCATTTCATGTCATCTAATACCGTCTATTCAGACGTGCGTAACCACTTTAGGAAACCGACGCTCTATCCTCTGAGCTACGGGGGCTCCAATCGAAAAGGCTAGCTGCCACGCGAGAAGTTCCCATTTGCTCGTGCGCTTGTCTCCCACCTCGTAATCCCACCCCTCTCACGCTCTTTGATGCACGATAAGAGCGATGGAGAGCCCGGGGGACATCGGATCTACCGAGCGCAAACTCTGGGTCTTCGGCCAGCTCCTTCGAGCAGAAGGCCATTGGACGCAGCAGGTCCAGAATCAACAGTCCCGGATAGCCACGATCTTGTCGGTAAATGGCATCATGCTCGCCTTTGTCGCAGGAGGCCAGTTACTGACTCAGAAGAACCAGTTTCCACATAACGAGCTATTGGGCGCGGTCACCGCTTTGGCCGCCGGTGTCGTCTTCGGAGTCCTCGCCCTCCTACCGATAACTCCCGTCGACAACAAGGCGCAATTCATATCGTCTAATTGGCTCAAACAGTCGGGAATCACGGAGTCCGAAAAACGTCTTCTCGATCGCTTGAGCGACTCCATCGATACGATGCCTTTCAAGTCCAGACTTCTTTGGAGACGCGCACTCATGCTCGCGGAGCTGGCCATGATCGCCACCGGCACTGTTTTCCTCGTAGTGGCCATATCCCTTTAGACGGACAATTTGCGTTTGCCATGTGCTAGCGCTGGCGAGCTACGCGGCGCGCTCGAGGATGACTACTGGTATCTCTCGATCCGTGTTCCGCTCGTAGTCGGCGAAACCTGACCAGTTCCGCTTTTGCTTTTCCCAGATCTCCGTTCTCTCGTCACCCTTGGCCACTCGCGCGCGGACCGGCACAACCTCAGCGCCGACCTCGACCGTCGTTTCAGGGTGAGCTACGAGGTTGTGATACCAATCGGGGTTGTCAGGCGCTCCAGCTTTCGATGCGAAAATCGCGAACCCGCCTTCGATCGGCTGGTACATAACTGGGTTTACCCGCTCTGTGTTCGTCCTGGCTCCGAAATGGTGCAGAAGAAGCAGCGGAGCTCCATCGAATTGGCCTCCGACCTTCCCCGCGTTTGAACGGAATTCCTCGACGATCCGGGCGTTAAAGTCTCCCATTTCGCTCATTCACATACCTCCTGACGGGATCTCCATATGCTTCCCACTCGAGGCCATGAGATGCAATCGGCGATCCAGTGACGAGTGAGTCAACCACGCGACACCGACGAATCATCCTCGCCTCGGGCTCGCCGACCCGATTGAAGGTCCTCACCGACGCAGGGATCGACGTCGTAGCGATCGAGAGCGGGGTCTCGGAGGACTTCGGGCCGGTCGCCACGCAAGATGCGGTTCTTGCCTTGGCACGGCGCAAGGCGATGGCGGTCGCCGCCTTCAGCGAAGACGAGCTCGTCCTCGGATGTGACTCGTTGCTCGACCTCGACGGAGAAACCATAGGAAAGCCGGGAACGGCCGAGAAGGCTCGAGAGATCTGGAAGCGTCTTCGCGGACGATGTGCGATCCTCCACACCGGCCACTGCCTGATCGACACGAGCAAGGACCAAGGAAACGGTGGGATAAACAGGGTTGTATCTCGAGTCGATTCGACCCTCGTCCGCTTCAGCTCGCCGAGCGGCGAAGAGATCGATGCTTACATCGCGAGTGGCGAGCCACTTTCGCTTGCGGGCGCGTGCAGCATCGAAGGGCTCGGTGCGCCGTTCGTCGAAGGAATCGACGGTTCTTCGACCAACGTGCTCGGGGTGTCACTTCCCCTTTTACGAACCATGCTCGCAGAGCTCGGAGTCTCGATCACCGACCTGTGGCGACAAGATCGGGACAGCCCGGGCTCAGTGGAACGGTAGCTGGCCGTAGGTGCTGCAAAGCCCGAAGGCCTCTATCAACAGGAAAGCCGCCACCACGGAGAGGATCACGACCCGACTCAGACGTCCCCGAGACCGGGCCATCACAGGCGCCATGTACCACTCGGGCAAGGCTGCCATCGCGCCTTGTGCATAGCTGTGTAAGTAGACGTCGATCGGCACCGCCTCAGCGTCGAGACCCTTTGTGAGGTCCGCCGAGAGCGCGAGGGCTTCTAGCTCGTCGTCGGTCGGCAACTCCCGCACATCCACATCCGGCCGCGCCTCTTCGCGGCTTTCAGGCGAAGGATCGTGGGAGTTCGGATGAGCTTGCTGTGCCTTCATGATCGATGATCCTCTCATGAAAGGGACGACCTACAAGATCGCGCCCTTCCCGAGAGGCCGACTTCGTTCCACGTGAGGAGAACCGCAAGAAGTCATATGCTCTAACCAGGGACAACGATTGAACGTGGCCTGACGAGCGGAAAAGGAGCGGGGCTGTGACCGTGATCATCGACTCCGATCAGCACTTGCACGAGACCCGGAGCATGTGGCGTGACCACATCGACCCAAAACTCAGGGACGAGGCGATCCGGATCGTGGACGACGAGCTCGGATACTCGTGGTTGACGTGGCGTGACAAGCGTCTTCAGATGACCGACGTCCAGGTTCCGGGTGACACGAAGGGCCTGGGGCGTCGACGCGAGCTCAGCCGGGAGAACAAGCCTCCTGAGTATCTCTATGACGAGGCGTTGCCCGACCACTATTGGGAGCCTGCAGCGCGGGTGGAACAGATCAAGACCATGGGACTCGACGAGGCCGTCGTCTTTCCCAATTTCGGGCTGTTGTGGGAACGGAGACTGTCCGGATCACTCCCGGCGCTGACCGCCAACATGGCCGCCTGGAATCGCTGGTGCTCGACTGTCGTAAAGGACAGCGGAGGAAAACTGCATCCTGTCGCCCACCTCACGCTCAGAGATCCGGAGTGGCTGGAGACGCAGCTGAGCGAGCTGTCCTCCGCCGGCGTCAGGCTCGGCATGATCGCTCCCGCGGCTGTCGACGGGCGTCCGCTCTCGCATCCCGACCACGACCGGCTCTGGGCCGCGTTCGTCCGCAACGGAGTAACACCCGTCTTCCACGTGGCTGACCAACCGCGTGTTCTCGACGAGGCGTTCTACCCCGATCCCGAGGAGAGCTTCGTTCCGGCGCTCGAGTCGATATTCATCTGGGTGCCGCCGGCGATCGCCGTCACCGACCTGATCGTGAACGGCGTCCTGGCGAAGTTCCCGGAGCTGCGTATAGCGATCGTCGAGCTCGCGTCGATCTGGGTTCCGCAGTACCTGCTGATGCTCGATGGTGGATGGGAGTTCACGAGCGTCTTGAATGGCGAGGCGCCGGTGCAGCTCGATCTTCGACCAAGCGAGTACTTCCGCCGGCAAGTGCGCGTTTCGTCGTTCTCTTACGAACAGCCCGGAAGGTTGACCGCAAAGTCAGGTGACCTCTTCATGTGTTGCAGCGACTACCCACATTCGGAGGGGACCGCGACACCGATGGAAGACTACGAAAGGATCGGACTCCTTCCTGAAGGGGTGCCGGGGCTGTTCCACGACAACGTCGCCGAGCTCTTGACCGCATGAGCCATTCGCGCCGCTAAACGCGGTGCGCGTCAGGCGTCAGGGGGTTGGAAGCCTCAGGCGGGAGGCGTCAGGCAGTAGGTTGGATGCCTCAGGCGGGAGGAGTTGGAAGCGTTAGACGAGCTGGAAGCCTCAGGCGGGAGGTTGGACGACCGGGATCCCGCCTTGGATCGCAAGCTGTCGTATGAAGAGAAGTCGCGCGTTCGGATAACCCACTGCACCGGGGATCCAGGCGTGGAACGCCATCTCCAGCTGACCCTGCGCATCGACGAAAACCGACGGGCCACCGGGACCCTGTAGATCGGGTTGTGACGAGTAGATCGGCTGCGAGAGCGGCTTGATGCAAGGTCCGAGAGGGCCTTGGCACGTGGCTACGCCTATCGCGTACGACGAGGTGTCCCAGTCGTTGCCTGAATAAAAGAGGTAATACGTCCCGCCCGAAAGAAGCATCGACGGAGCCTCGACCGTTCCCGCTTCCCAAATTTGGTTCGGTTGGAGCAATTGCGAGGGGTTGCCTTTCGCCACGGACAGTCCGTTCGGCGTCAGCGCCTGTGACCAGATCGTCGCTGGGGTTCCACCGCCTCCATTGGACTTCCACGCGAGATAGGGCTTTCCCGACGCGTCGACGAACGGCTCAGGGTCGATGGACCCGCCGTTCGCAGGCTGGCAGACGACAGGCTTCGTGCTCGTGTCGACGAAAGGACCGGCCGGGTCGGGGGCGGATGCAACAGAGATGCACTGCAATCCGCCGATTGCGAGCGCGGCGGTGTAGTACAGAAGATAGGTGTTACCGAGCTGGAGGACCGCAGGAGCCCATGTGAAGTCGGGCCTCGCCCATCCCGGAAGGTTTGGCAGTGCGTCACCGAGCGGATGCCAGGTCATCAAGTCGGATGACTCCATCATCTGGATGTTCCCGGAAGTGGAATTGGTCCCGTACGCGTAATAAGTGCCACCCGAGACCAGCACAAAGGGATCGGGGAAATCGAAGGGGTAGACGGGACCTCCGCTCTGATTTCCGAGCAACGACTGGCAGACCGACGACACACCTGCGAGCGCAGTGGTAGCAGAGCTGTTGCTCCCTTGCCCGAGGGAGTTGAGCGCCTGAACCACTCCGCTGAGACATTCTGTGACGCTACCGATGCCAAAGTTACCGAGTGCGAGACCGCTTCTCAGCTTGGTCAACTCCGCCTTAGCGCTCGCAAGCTCCGTCGAAGCGGCGTTGAGCTCGAGTTGATCGACAAAGCGGACGTGAAGGGTGGTCCGAAGGGATAACAACGTTGCAGAGAGATCGCTGTCGGTTCTCTCGAGATTCGCATTCGTCAGTCGAAGCTCGTTGTGAGTGTTACCCAGGCGAGTTTGCGTGTTCAAATCGTCGACGAGACCCGCTGCGAGCACGAACACGATCGACGCGATCGCGATCGCGATATACATCGACTTGCGCTTGATCCTCTTGAAGCGGTTCATCCGGTCTCGATGTCGGCGGTCTTGCAATCTGAAGAGACCGAGCCCAACGAGGCGAGCGCTCCAGACGCCTCGCCAACCGACAGTTGGTTGAGTGCCTGCTCCACTCCGCTCAAGCAGCCGTTGAGCGCGTTCAAATTGACACCCTGATAGAAGAGGCCTGATTCGTCCGTGGTTATCGACTTCTGGGTCGAGCTCAGTGATGCATTCGTGTTCGTCAGAAAGCTCGCGACCGCAGCACTCTCGATCCTGGCGCTTGTGAGTTGCCGTTCGGTGGTGGCGAGCTCAGAACGGACCGAGCTGAGTGTCCTGGACGCATGGGACAGATCCACCTGCGTCTGGCGCAACTCGGCACGGCCTCGCACGTCCGTAAGTATCAAGGACACGGCAGCTACAAGCACGAGAAGTGAACACACGATGACCGCTGTGCGTGTCAACCGCGTTCGACGGCGCCGGGTCGGTGCGACATCGTCCGGTTCTGTACGGGTACCACCGATGGCACCGTCTGACTCTTGGCTCAGATCGACTGACTTGCCGCTCGAGCTGACCGACTCGTCGCTGGAGCTGACTAAGGCGCCGCTCGAGCCGACTGATGCGTCACTGGGGCTGACTGAAGCGCCGCTCGAGCCGACTGATGGCGTTATGCCGACGGTCGACGCATCTCGATCATCTGACACATCCACCCGCCGATCCCCGTCGCATGGAAAGCCAGGTAAATCTATGCGAGGTCCCCAAAGAATATTGCGCGCCGAGCTCCTGGTCGCGGTTGGTCCGCGAACAGTAAGAGGCCTTCCAAAACTACGATTTGAGGTGTGGACGGCCGTAAGAGAGGGCCGAGCCTCATGATCTCTCTGATCCTGGTGGGCGCTGTCCTCATCACCACAGTCGCTGTCATGGCCCTCGCTGGACCTGTCGCGGACGCGGCTGCACCCGAGCCGCTGGCCAACTCGGGGCTCCACGGTTGGCTCACGGCTCCAGGGGGGCCCTATCTCGTCGACGGGAGCGGTCGCACGGTCTTCCTCCACGGCGTGAACGCGGTCTACAAGTCCGCTCCATACGAGCTCTCGATCGACCCGGGCGAGCCGTGGACCTTCAGCGGTTCTGACGCTGCCCGTATCGCTTCGCTCGGGTTCGACGTCGTGCGACTCGGAATCATCTGGCAGGGCCTCGAACCCGGGAATCTAGGGGCCAACAACCCGGCCATCTGCACTCCTGGTAGACCTCGAGACCCTCATCAGTTCGACCCTGCGAGGGTCGCCTCTTACTTGGACCAGGTGGAGAACGTCGTCGACCTGCTCGGCCGTCATCACATCTACACCTTGCTCGACATGCACCAGGACATCTACAGCTCGGTGTTCGGCGGAGAGGGGGCTCCTGCGTGGGCCGTCTGCACCGGAGGATCCTCGTTCGTTCCTCCCAAGGGGCGCTGGTCCAACGCTTACTCGCAGGCCACGCTCGATGATGCAGTGGCGCACTTCTGGGCCAACGACGTCGAGGGTGACCTCCAGGGCGAGCTCATCCGCGTCTGGCAGGCCGTCGCTCAACGGTTCAGTGACAACCAGTGGGTCGTGGGTTACGACTTGTTGAACGAGCCGTTCTCGACGTCGCTCCTCGCCTCTGACCCGGCGATCGCCGACCAAGTGGAGTGCTTCTATACCGGACGCGCCCATCCTGGACTGTCGAGCCCCGGCGGAGCGCCGCTTTCGTGTCCTCAAGACGACCCTGCCGTCGGCCTCATTCCAGCCATCGAACGGATCGACCCCCACCACCTCGTCTTCTTCGAACCCGACATCTACGGACTCAGACATCAACCGAACGGGATCGGCCCCATGGACTATCCCAACCTGGTCTTCGGCTTCCACGCGTACTGCGCTTCGAGGAGCCCTGTAACCGGAAACCCCACGGACGTGGCCGCTTGCGCACACCAGGTCGGAGCGACGATCTCGCGCAGAACCTCCGAGCGGGCAGACCAGGTCACCGCGAGTCAACCCGGAGGACCCCCGCCGTTCATGAGCGAATTCGGAGCAACGATTAACCCGGATCTACTGGACAAGACCACCGCGGTGGCCGACGCTTACCAGCTCGGATGGACGTACTGGGACTGGAAGTACTACAACGATCCGACCGGCAGCTCGGACGAGGCCCTCGTAGCTCCGGACGGCAAGCTGGAACCGACGGCCGACGCGCTCGCACGCGCCTATCCCCAGGCCGTGGCGGGTACTCCGACCTCGTTCTCCTTCGATCCCACGACCGAGCGCTTCAGCCTTTCGTACACGGCGAACCCCGAGGCCACAGCTCCAACGGTGATCTTCGTGCCGGTCAGACAGCACTACCCGAGTGGGTACTGCGCCAACGCGGTCGGCGGACGGGTTCTCTCCTCTGTCGACTCCGACCATCTGGTCGTCGCCAACACCACAGATTCCGGAACGGTGTCGGTGACCGTCTCTCCGGGACATTGCGAGAAATCTGCAACTTTGGCCATAAGTAGCACGTCGATCACACACCCTCCGGATATCGTGTCGCATCGTGAGCTCCGGTCGCAGTCCCGCGTGGCACAACACCCTCCGACGACAACGGGTGCCGAGTCACCCCGAAGTCGAAGTCGAAGTTCGAACGAGCACACGCCGTAAGAAAACGGCGACCGCCTTTTGGCAGAGCGACACCATCGTCGTCGTCCTTCCTCATCGTCTTCGCTCCTCCGACCGAGCCGAGATGATCGACAGCCTGGTTCAACGAGTGCTGACTCATCGCCCGAACGCAACAAGTGGCGACCGCGAGCTGACGAAGCGCACCAACGCGCTCGCCGACCTTTTCGTGAACGGTGTACGTCCCTCTTCGGTACGGTGGGTCTCGAACCAGCAGCGTCGCTGGGGATCTTGCACCCCGTCCACACGTGAAATTCGCATCTCCGAACGGTTGCGTCCGGTCCCGAGTTGGGTTCTCGACGCGGTCTTGGTGCACGAGCTCGCTCATCTGGTCGAGGAAGGGCACACTCGACGCTTCGAAGCCCTTGCTAGGCGGTACCCGAGGATGGAGGACGCAGATGTCTTTCTTGATGGGTACAACTTGGGCCTCGAACAGGGCGAAGCATCCGAGAGTCGCGAGCCGTTCGGCTGCGACGCGCCTCGACCGAAGAAGGAACAGGGGTCGAAAACTCGAGGGCGCTCGAAAACCGGCCGTCAGGCTCGACTTTTCTGAGCTTCTAAGGGGACCCGATCTCCGGGCTCTGACGAGATCGCTCGCCGCCGTTGGTCCCCGTTGTTTGTCGAGTCCGCGCCGTTTTGACGAGTCCGAGTCGCGATCTGTGAACTTGGTGTTTCCGGTGTCATCCGGAGCTGACGACCGCAGAACACGTGGCTGCGGACTTTTAAGTCCCCGTCAACGCAGAGAACTCCACCACGTTCTGGGGTGTCGCAGCATAGAAGTGCGCTCCCCAGTCCTTGAACACGACGACTTCTGTTCCACCTGAGGAACCACTTCCGAGGGTCAGCGCGGCACCAACGGGTGTGTGGGGAGCGGTAGTCGGGACGAAGAGAGTCAAAGATTTGACAGAGCTGCCTGCAGAAGGAGGTGGCGTGCCCGAAATTCCCACGACTTCGCGTCCATGAAGCGTCTCAGGAGACCCTGTGGAAAGTCGTGCCACAGGTTCGAAGTTCGTGAGAACGTTCTCACCGTTGAGCAACGCTGTCACCGTGCTGTATTGACCCTGGCCGGGATGGACGAGTACCCAACGTCCTTTCAGGGAATCCGCGGCACCGGTGGAAATTCCCAGAGCCGGAACCACGTAATCAAGAGCACCGCGCACGTAGATATCACCGTTCGATACCTGCACCACTTGCAAGACCGGCTGGGGAGCAGCGAGGGACTGCTGAGCGCCATTAGGAGCCGAGTACCCGCTCAGGGTCGTCGTCTTCTTCGACGACCGTGTCTGATCGACGAATTGAAACGCAAAGTGATCCGCTAGGGCGGCCCTCTGTGCGAGGTCGAGAATTTGCTCCGGAGTCTTTCCCTGGAGCGAGCCCAAGCTCGGCTGGGAGCTGCAAGATGCGGCGCCGAGGGCAAGCGTGCCCGCGAGGACGAGCAAACCAATTCGTCTCATACAAGAAGTTCTCCCCATGGGCCCGAAAACCGATGTTCCTGCGACGAAACAGGAGCGATGGTCTGAGGTCGCAGGTCGCGAGAGCAAACGGCCGGGCGCTCCAGTTCTCTGGATTTTCGTCCAGCCCAAAATAGCCGATGGCCCCGGCCTGAAACAGACCGGGGCCATCGAGCCAAACAGTCGGGTCCGGAGACCCGGACTGGTTTTCTACATCAGTTGTTGCCGTTTCCGTCGGTGCTCGTGACTCGGCAGTAGCCCTGGTCCCCAGCAGGTGTGGGGGACGCCGCTGCATAGCCAGGGTCAGTGAACGACGGCGGAGTCGTGATCGCCGCGTCACCTTCAGTTCCCTTCGGGAATGGGAAGAAGCCGTTGTTGCCAATGATGGCGTCGATCTCCGAACCGTACGTGGCATTCGTCGGGCTCAACGGGTCAACGTCGCTGTACGTCGACGGGTTGCAGAGGAACCCGTACGTCGAGACGAAGTTCATAACCGCCTGGCTGTTAGCAGGCAGGTTGGCATTGAAGCCGTCCGAGTAGACGTTGTAGAGCTCGCGATAGCCCGGGAACGTCGGGGGAACCGACGTGATCGAGGCCTTCGACGGGGCCACGCCACCGATCGATCCGATCGCCGAGTAGGTCTTGGGATCGGCCGCCGGCGTCCCGGTGCAGACCAACTTGCCGGGCTTGCCCGGGCAGAGGATCGTGAACTTGCCATACGAGAAGAAGAAGATCGCGTCAGCAGCATCGTTCGCTGCGTTCGAGAAGATGTCGCTCACCTCGTTCTCGAAGATGGTGAAGTTCGCAACCGGCTGGCTGTAACGGTTCGCCGTGTCGATGACGCCCTGGAAGTTCGGGCAGGAGCTGGGTCCAGAGCTCGGGAGTCCGAGCAGGGTCGCCCACGTGCTCTCAGTACCAGAACCGCACTGCGCCGAGTAAACGTCGATCGGAGCATTGCTTCCACCAACCTGGTTCCAGTTTGTGTCAACACCCGTCCAGATATCGGTCAGCTGTGCGACCGACAAGTTGCTCACTGCAGCAGAGGGCGTGGACTTGTTCTTCACTTTCGTGAAGTGGAACCACGAGACACCATCTTGAGCGAAAGCCACGAAGTTCAGACCGCTCTTGTCTCCGGAGATACCACGCGAAGACCGAGCGAAGCTGTTCGCTGCGATCAAGTTGTCAGGAGCGGCAGCCGGCGTGTCGGCACCCTGGAGCTCCAGCGCCTTGATCCCGTTCGACGAACCCAATGGCGGTTCTTGGTAGACGATGTCGTTATAGGGGTTCAAAGGAGCGTACGAAAGGGTGTAACCCTCTTCAAGGCCCGGAGCAGCCTGCGCCGCGCTCGCGCACGCATAGTTGAGTTCCTGGTTGCTGCTGGATGCAGTCACCAGCTGACAGCCCGGCGCCGAGTTGTAAAGGTCGGAGAGCTCCTGCATGGTCGAATAGATCGTCTGGGATCCGCCTTCGTTCAGCACGGTGTTCCCGGCCGGAACCGTGGACGCCCCAGCTGGAACGGACATGCCGATCCCGATCGAAGAAGCACCGGCGATGGCCACCACAGCGGCGAGCCCTCGCTTACGCCTCCACAGCTTATTGAACATTCTTGTAAGCCCTCCTCATCGATAGGGTTAGGGGTTAATGCAGGCAGGCGCCCCGCGGCCGCGATTTTCTGCCCACGGATCGGAGGCTACGGCACTCGGGTGAACTGCCTGTGAACGTTGTGTCGCACGCAGGCAATTTCTAAGTACTTTCGGGCCTAATCGCGAAAGACACTGAAGCGCCTGGTCGGGCTCGATTTCCAGCGCCCTTCGAATTCAGCCGAATTTCCTGAAGAATTCTGGAACTTGGCGCTCTACTACCCACGCGTCGCGGTCACAGGAACGCTGACGATGCAGACGCAGTGCAAATCGCCCAGTGGTCGAATTAACGCGATCAGCGCGGGATCTGGATCGGGGTTGGTGCGCTCACAAGAACCGCGCCTCGGAAACCGGAAGTAGAGCGATACGAGACGAGGCCGCCGGGGGGGATCCAGACGTACTGATATCCAGGGGGAATCGTGACGGGGCGGACCGGAAAATCAACAAAATTGAGGGTCTGTGAACTGCCTGACAGGTTCGTCCAGACCAGCGGCTTGTGAACAGCCGCGTAGAGCATTTCAGGCCAAAAACCGTCGCTCTTGATCAGAATCTGCTCTCCAGTCCCGATGTCCTGGTATATGGCAAGGACCGAGTTCTCGCGCGGAACTGTCGTGGGCGTGCTCGGTGGCGCAACAAGACGCCCCGCCGGTAGATAGCCCCC
>DASPVS010000331.1:0-2545 GCA_035622235.1 Acidimicrobiales bacterium
GCGCCGCGGGTGCGAAGGCGGGCAATCACGTCGTCAATGTCGTCGACGGCAAACATGATGCGACGTATTCCCAGAGTGTTTGCCGTCGGGTTCTCCGGGACGGTGCTAATCGCCGTCGGCGTTTGGAACTTCGTCAGCTCAAGCCGGCCTTGGCCGTCTGGGGTCCGCATCATTGCGATGTCGACTCGGACGTCCTCGAGTCCGACGACGCGATCCAACCAACGACCCTCGACTGAGGCCTCGCCCTCTAGCTCCATACCAAGTTCTACGAAGAACGCAGTAGCGGCCGCAAGGTCGTCCACTACGATTCCGACGTTGTCCATCCGATGAATCGTCATATTCAGTGGTTCTCCTGCGGGGTATGCCTTTCTCACGGCGGGATATGTCCTTCTCACAGCGGGATTTGCCGACGCTCAGGCTCGCTCTCGAACCGCCACGAAGATCAGCTCGTCCGTTGATGAAGACGCTGGTCGACCGTCCCAATCACCGTAAACTTCGTTGACCCTGAATCCTGCTTCCTCGAGGGATCCCCGGAGTTCCTCTCGTGTGCGGAACCGAATTCGCGTCGGCGCGGGAATGTCGTAACCGGTGGCGAGGAATCGATTGTGGATCGTATATGAGACAACTCCTTGTCTGACGCTGTGCACCTCGGGCCACCTCTCGATCGCACCGGCTGCGGGATCGCTGACAACGCGTCGCAGATCTGGGGTCCAGCGTTCCCACTCCCTTGCCGCCGGGTTTCGGCTCTCGAACGCGAGGTGACCACCGACTCGCAACGCACCACACACCGATTCCAGCGTGGATCGCCAAGACTCGTCGGTCAGAAGGAACTGAATCACGTGGCCAGTCATAATGGCGAGATCGGCGTCCGGTGTTCCAAGCATGCTTGCGTCGCCCAGGGTCCAGGTGACTTTTTGAGCATTTGGTTTCAAACGGGCAATCCTGAGCATTTCGGGTGCGGGGTCCACCCCGGTCACCGCGTAGCCAAGTCCCGCCAATTCGCACGTTATTACGCCAGTTCCGCATCCAAGGTCGATGATCGAGGTCGCGTTCAGACTCGCGGCCAGCTGGGAATAGAACGCGGGTTGAGTGGCTGGGGGATAGGCGTTCGCAGAGTCGTAAATCGCGACCAGCCGCGGATCAGAGAACTCGGCTAGCTCTGACACGGTGAGGAGGATACAGATGGACCAGCCCATCGATGCCGCAGAATCCCGATTGATCCGCTCAACAGGTCGATGAATGACGTCTCAGACACGAAAGACGGCGGCGTATCAGTAATCAAAATCGAGCCCATGAAGTGTCGCGCCGTGATGCCATTGATGCTTTCTGACTGCGAGATCGAGAGTCAGGTCCAAATGACCGCCGAGGGTCCGGAAACCCTCCGCATGAAAGGCGGAGATGGCGTCAACGTTGCGGGCGACGGGGCGGATAGCGAGGTACAGAAAATGTCGTCGGCGGGCTTCTTCGATAGCTGTACCGAGCAGGTCCCGACCGATGCCCTTACGGCGTACTGGCTCAGCGGTAATCACTGGCTCGACCTCGCCGCTGTCTCCATGGTCGAGGAGGCCGGCTAAGCCGACCACTTCGTCGTCGAGCACGGCTACCCAGGTGGCCACGCGCTCCTCGCGGAGTAAGTAGTTGTCAAACTCGAGGCCCGGACTGGGCCCGCCAAGCTCGGGGTCTTGGTAAAGCTGGCGGTGGTGTTCGGTGAGTTCGCTCCACAGTCGCCGGGCTGCATCGCGGTCCGAATCCGTGTAGGACCGAATTAGTGCTTTTGACGGCATGCACCAAGCATGACAGGCAACTGGGCTCCGCGATCCCATCTAGTCGCTTCCGAGAGGCACCTGCGGTGGCCTTGAGCCCTCACTCGATCGCGATGCGTTCGTCGAAGTGCTCGACTGTCGGAAAAGGATCGTAGAAATGGTGGAGTTGGTTCTTCCAGTCTTTGTACAGCGGAGAACCACGGAAACCCTCAGTGTGATCGTCGAGGCTTTCCCACTGAACTAGTAGCAGGTAACGGCTGGGTCGTTCGACGCACCGACCGAGGCTCAGCGATCTGAATCCCTTTGCCGAGGCGATGATCGACTTAGCGCTGGCAAAGGCTCGTTCGAACGCTTCTTCTTCGCCGGGGGTTACCTCGAGGACAGCATGCTCCAATACCATCTCCCTATCATGACCCAGATGACGCACGTGTAGATAGTGCCCGCCGGCGAGACCCGCGAGGAAAGCGGACTCTGACGAAGGCACACAAAGGCCGCGACGCGAACAACCCTCGCTAAGTCGTGAGAGACCGGAAACTACTGAATACTAAGGGCCGATACTGCTAAGGAATGTCTCGAGGTTGTCGAAGAAGTAGTTGTCCGGATAGGCACCCGCCGGATCGTTGTGCGCGTAAGTGAGAGGTTCGTTCACAACCAGCGGATCGCTAGAAGCGATGCCTGACGCGTTTACGAGGGTGAGGTTGCTCGTGGGGATACCCGACTGCGCGGCCAAGGTCTCGGCGTCATCGAGAACGTCGGTGCCACCGAGGCTGGTGCAAAAAGCG
>DASPVS010000332.1:0-7360 GCA_035622235.1 Acidimicrobiales bacterium
CCATCTTTATCGGCGCCTTGTTGAGCGGTGGTTATAGATCAGTATTCAACCGGTGGTTTCTCGCGGGCGCCATCGTCGCGGCGCTGTTCACCATCCCAGACGTCTGGTGGCAGGCCACAAATCACTGGCCGACGATCAGCATGACCCGACAGCTGAACCAAGAGAATGGTGGACTGGGAGAGATCAGCACTTGGGTGGTGGGCCAGCTGATCATGGTTACCCTGGCTCTGATCTGGGTGTGGATCGCAGGGCTGCGATTCTTGTGGCGGTCGAATCGACCTCTCTGGCGCGCGCTTGTGTGGGCCTACGGGATTCTTTTCGTCTTCTTCGCTCTTACCACCGGAGCGAAGATCTACTACTTGGCAGGCGCATATGTTTACTTGCTGGCTGCGGGAGCGGTCGCGGTCGATGGATGGCTGTCAGCTCGACACGGGCGTTATCGCAACCTGTTCATCTTGATCGCTGTCACTACTGCGTTGTCGCTGCCCCTCGTTCTTCCGGTGCTCCCTGGACCCGACGTCGGTTGGACCTACGGTATTAACCAGGTTCCCGGCGAGTCGATCGGATGGCCGGAATTGGTGCACACCGTGAGGGCGGCTTGGTTCGCACTGCCACCCGAGCAACGAGCTCGTGCTGTCATATTTACCGGAAATTACGGCGAGGCCGGTGCCATCAATGAATTGGGGCGCGGGACGGGCCTTCCGACCGCTGTCAGCGGGCACAACAACGAATGGTTCTGGGGACCGGGGAACAAGAATGCCTCTACGGTCCTCGCAGTCGCGCCTGGGCCTCGAGATGTGACGGATTATGGAGGTTATTTACGACGTTTTTTCAACGATGTGCGAGTGGTGGCTGTCCTGTCGAACACAGCGGGAATCCATAATCAGGAGTGGGGCGGCCACGTCTATGTGTGCACAAGACCTCGACGACCCTGGGGCAAGACGTGGCCAGAGATGCGTCAATATAGCTGAGTCTCCGGCTAAGTCCCTTCGCTCACCCGGATTCAGCCGCCTTCTTCAGCCGTTCGAGCGTTTCTTCCATCGTTCGTTTGTTATGTGTCGCCCGGTCAGCTACTCCACTGACGGGTTTCCCCATCGCCTTTACGACACGCCCTCGCTGATCGATCCAGGTTTCGGTTACGAGACAACCTGACGGAGTCGTTTCGAATTCGTAACGCCATTCGGCAATTTTGAAACCTGCGACAGAAGTGCGAAAGGTGAAAAGGCGTCCTGGATCGGCATCTACGACAACGCCCTCGGTAGTCCATGTTTTCTTGCCGTTTCGGTTCCTCCCTCGAAAGGCCGTTCCGGGTTCAGGACCGGTGGCGCCGCGCAACCACGTCGCTCCTTCGTTCTCAGGAGACCACTCACCCATCCGAGGCAGATCTGAAACCATTCCCCACACTCGCTCGGCGGGCACATTGATCTCTTTGGTCACGCTCACTCGCTCGATCACTGAACTGAAGACTAGATCACCGACTAGACGCGTCTCTCATCTGGCGGGAAGAGGACAAGCTGGGGAAAGAGTGACATCTCGGGAGCCGGTTGCCAAGACGTACGAGGAAGGACAGTTACCTGTTGCGCGTACCTACTACGCGGAAACGCCCACCTCCTCCTCAAAGGAGAGATGGGCGGTCCCTTTCGATTTGTCAGCACTTCGATGAGAGGACGGGGTTCCTCTGTACGGCCCGTGATGCCGTGATCTTTGCGACTGAATTCAGCGATTACATCGCCGAATTGATCGTCGTCGGATGTTTCGAGGCTCAACCCGGCTCGGGCAATCCCGATGGTCCAAGTCTCAAAGAAGTGCTCCCGTACAACCCAGTCGAACCAGAAGCCTCACCTCCTCGGACACATAACCCTCGACCATGGCGGCTCCTCGTTGCCATAGCCCTTTCATGGTTAAGTGATACGTCTATCGATGTCGAACCGGTAGGGACGAAGGTCCCCAAAGGCTCGACTCGATTCCCGTCTCTCTTAACATTGAACCCTTCGATGTGGGCGCCGCCGGAGATGAGCGCGTGCTCACCAGGTCGTTTCCCCTTCAGCCCGATTTCCGGGGCCGTCGAGACTAAAAAGCTTCTCTGGAAGATCGGCTTCCCAAGGAGCGTCGGACGATCGAGGACGAGTCTGCCAGTGCAGTCACAGCTGTCACTTTCGGTGGGCAGCGGCCCGTGGGCGAACTGCGAAGATTTCCGCCCCTGGCACCTCGACCACGTCTCCGCGTCCCGCGACGTGCGGCCTTGGCCCTTCGAGGCAAGTATTGCTACCGGTACCGGTGTGAAAGGACTGCCGATGAGCGTCTTTCTCAACCACACCATCGTGTGGTGTCGTGACAAGAAGAGTTCGGCTCGTTATCTCACGGAAATCCTCGGACTCGACGAAGCAAAACCATTTGGACCCTTCATGGTGGTCGAATTGGCCAATGGTGTTTCAATGGATTTCCACGACTATTACGAGTCCGACAAACCAATCGCTTCACAGCATTACGCGTTCTTGGTGTCCGAGCACGAGTTCGACGAGATCTTCGAAAGGATTCGATCGAGTGAACAGGACTACTGGGCGGATCCAGGACTGAATCGGTTAGGTGAGATCAACCACAACGACGGTGGCAGGGGGACGTATTTCCACGATCCCGACGGTCACTTGCTGGAAATAATTACGAGGCCGTATGGCAGCGGTGACTAGAGGAGGTCTGGCGGTCGCATTTGCGATCTCCGTAGCGGTTGTACTCGCCATTCCCTCGGGAGCCGGGTCCTCATCGGCCTTGGTCCGAGCCGGTCGTGGAAGGACCTGGTCGCAAGCCCGCGAATCCCAGACGATGGTCGTCGGTGACCAGACACTCAGGTCTTGCGGGTCTTCGCCTCCTACGTACTGCGGCGAGTTGGCAGTGCCACTCGACTACAGCCAACCAACGAGTCCGCATATCAAGGTCGCATTTCGTTGGTACCCGGCGATCGATCCGCCCGGAGGCGTAGCGAGTGGGACCGTTCTACCGGTCGAGGGCGGTCCCGGGTTTCCGTCGATCGAGTCGGTTGCCGGCGGCTACAGGGTCATGTACGGCTCGTTGCTCGACGACTGGAATCTGTTGGCGATCGACCTGCGAGGCACGGGCACCTCCACGCCGCTCGACTGTCCGTCTTTGCAAAACTTCTCGGGTCAGGCGAGCGGTCCAGCTTTCGACGCAGTCGTCGGGTCTTGCGCGAAGACACTCGACCACAGGTGGAAGACTTCGACCGGGACCTACATCCATGCTTCGGATCTATTCACGTCCGCGCCCGCAGCCGCAGATGTTGCGGCCGTGATCCGCGCGCTTGGGATTGGAAAGATCGACCTCTACGGAGATTCCTACGGTTCATTTTTCGCACAGGTCTTCGCGAGTCGGTATCCGTCCATGATCCGCTCGGTCGTCCTCGATTCGACATACGCGACGCAGGATCTCGACCCCTGGTACCGCAGCACCATCGACTCAATGCCGTCGGACTTCGACGATGTCTGCAGCCGCAGTCCCGCGTGTGCACAGAATTCAAGCGGCCCTTCGTGGTCCGACATAGAAAACCTTGCAGAAGAACTGCGTGAGAAGCCTGCGAGCGGAGTGGTACCCGGTCCAACGGGGTCACTCGAGCAGGTGACCATGAACGTGGTCGGTCTCGTCGACCTGCTTAACGACGCGGCCGGGGATTCGTTCATCTACCGGGGAATCGACGCTGCAGCCCGCGCACTTCTCGAGGACGATGACCCAGATCCGTTACTGCGCCTCTACGCCCAGCGCCTGGCGTTCGACGAGGACTACTTCCAGATTCCGGCACAGGATTATTCGGCCGAGCTCTACTTGGCGGTTTCCTGCCTCGACTATCCACAGCTCTTCGACATGAACAGCGACCAAACGGACCGTATGGAACAGTTGGAGTCAGCTGAGTCGGCACTGCCCGAGTCCACGTTCGCACCGTTTGAAACATCCGAGTGGATTGCGCAGGATCAGAACACGGAGGCCTACACCGCGTGTCTCGACTGGCCCGAACCGGTGAACTCTGAGCCTCCGACGACCGGTCAGCCACTCTTGCCGCCATCCGTTCCCGTTCTCATACTTGGCGGCGAGCTCGACACATGGACTCCGCCTTCCGGGATCCCCCAAGTGATGTCGGAGCTGGGCGGAAACGCTCGGTTCGTGGAGCTGGCCAACTCGACTCACGTTGTCGGCGAGGGTGACACCTTGTGCGGGTCTCAGCTCGTACAGGATTTCGTGAGGGTCCCTCAGGACGTAGATTCCATCAACGCGTCCTGTGCAGCGTCGGTTCCCCCCATTGACGCGGTGGGCGTCTACCCACAGTCCCTCGCGGGCGAACCGCCGCTCAGCCCGGCGAAGGGCAACCAAGCGACGACCCTGTTACTTCGTCTCGGAGCCGCCACAATATCCACGGCAGGCGATGCATTGGCGCGATATCTAGACATCATCGGCAACGAGGACCACGGTCTGCATGGAGGCACCGTTCTAGCAACGGATGGAGGAAGAATCTTGAGACTCTCCGGTGACATCCTTATTCCAGGCGTACCGGTTACAGGCACGATGAAAGTCAGCTCGACCCTTGTCTCAGCCAACCTTTCGGCGCTAGGACCCGGAACAGGGCCAGCAGAGTTCACGGTCTCTTGGCCGCTCGGGTTGAGCAACGGAATTGCTCAGCTGACCGGGACGTCGGGTCGAACAGTCGTCGCGGGTACTACTTATGCACCCTGAATTCGGCGTCCTCGATGACCGTCGTTCGGCGCTCTGGTCCGCCGTGCCTTTGACGTCCTATGCATACCGTCCAAACCTCCGCCCGAACCGTGGAATCGGGTAGTTGGCGACGGCCGCTACGAAGTCACCTTCACGAGGACGAGCCAAGCGCTGACGACACCGGCGAGCAGGCTTGCGATTGCCGCGGGCAAGAGCCAATAAAAGCCCCCGCCTACCTTCACTATCAGAGTTACCCCCCCTATCGCGATGAGGACTGGCGTCACAAGGTTGGGTGAGAACCGTTGTAGATAATTTGCGACGCTTCTGTCCGCAGCGTGCCCGGCACGATGATCAAGAACGGCCATCACGACTCCCGAACCCAAGGACAACGCCACGAGCTCGATACCCAGTGCGACTCGCGGCTGAGGCGCGGCGAGGACGAGCGATGTCAACACCATCGTCATGAACAGCGTCAAGGATTGCGCCGCGCGAGAGCTCAAGTTTCGCGATGTCATTAGCACGTTGCTTTTGATCGAGACAGCCACGAACAGCAAACCCGTCAGCGCTGCGGATATCGCTCCCAACGCAGCTCCGAAGGCGAACCATGCAGATTGGTGGTAAGCCACCACCACCTCCCAACCGCGTCTAGAGCACGATGTGCTTGTCCTACCGCAAACGCGCTCGACGCGGGAAGGTCGCTTCGGGCCTGACGAACCGGTTCTGAACGGGCGGCTGCTTGACCGAGGTTCGCGGGCAGCAACGAAAATATCGACTTGAGCGACAATTAAGTTGCTACTTACGTAAGTATGTGCTTAATATAGTCGGGTGGACGCTGCCCTCAAGGCGCTGGCTGAGCCCCGACGCCGGGCGATCCTGCGGCTCGTTTGGTCGCAGGAGCTTCCCGCCACCGACATTGCGGACCGATTCGTCGACGTCAGTCGGCCGGCGATCTCCCAGCACCTCGCTGTGCTCAAGGAGGCGAATCTCGTGACCGAGCGTCGTGAAGGCACCCGCCGGCTCTATCGCGCCAACCCCGTCACGCTCGCCGAGCTGCGTTCCTTCCTCGACGATTACTGGACTTCAGGGCTCGAGCGACTCCGCGACGTCGCCGAGGCCTCCGAATCCCACAAGAGACAACAGAAAGGCGGCAAGTGATGGCCGAACTCGTCCGCGAGATCATGATCGACGCTACGCCGGAGACAATCTGGCCGTTTCTCACCCAGTCCGACAAGCACGTTCTTTGGAACGGCACCGTGGCCGAGATCGACCCGCAGCCCGGCGGTGTCCACCGGGTCCTCATCGGTGGCCAGAACCAGGCAGCCGGCGAATATCTAGAGGTCGTACCTAAAGAGAAGATCGTCTTCACCTTCGGTTGGGACCAGGAGGGTCACCCCATCCCGCCCGGATCTACGACAATCGAGATCACACTTCACCCCGAGGGAGACAAGACCCGGGTGCGGCTTGTCCATCGCGGCCTGCCAGATGACGCCATCGGCGACCATGAGGTCGGGTGGGAGCACTACCTCGGCCGCCTGGGGATCGCAGCCTCCGGCGGAGACGCCGGTCCTGACGTATTGCCGAGCGGCTAACGAGTTCGTTTCGTTGTGTGCGTTTCATTGGCCGCTAGCCGAGAACGCGTTGACAACGAATGACGAGCGGGAATGGGCTCCCTCGTGATTTTGCTGAGGCAAAACCAGAAAACCGGCGGCGATGTCCGAGGTCTCAGGTAATGACGCACCCTCAGGTCGACGCCGTCCTAGCGCGGTCCATCGACCAACGACATGAGAAGGGAAACAATCGATGACTGAACACAAGGTCGCAACGCGTGGTGAGTGGCTCGACGCCAGATTAAAGCTTCTCGACGTCGAGAAAGAGCACACTAGGCGTGGCGACGAGGTTGCACGCCAGCGGCAAGACCTGCCATGGGTCAAGTTGGATAAGAGGTACCCGTTTGAAACGGACGAGGGAAGCGCATCTTTGGCCGACCTGTTTCGCGGGCGATCCCAACTTCTCGTCTATCACTTCATGTTCGGGCCCGATTTCACGGGTGGATGCCTCTCATGCTCGGCGATCGCCGACGGCTTCAACGGGTTCGCCATCCACCTGTCGCACCACGACGTGATGCTGTGGGCCGTGTCGCGTGCTCCACTCGAAAAGCTCCAGGCATACAAGAGGCGCATGGGCTGGAGCTTTCCTTGGGCTTCGTCGAGCGACAGCGACTTCAACTTCGACTTCGACGTCTCGCTAAGCGAGCAACAGCAGCGAGCCGGCGGCGCCGGATACAACTTCCGTGACCTCCCACCTCAGCCACCCGAGCAGGCTCCCACTGAGGGTCCGGTGGCAGATTGGGCGGCCACAACTGGAACGGACTTTCCCACGTACAGCCGCGAACGGCCGGGGATGAGCGCGTTCGCGCTCGAGGACGGAACCGTGTACCACACGTATTCCACATACGCACGAGGACTCGACTCGCTGTGGGGCATGTACCAATGGCTTGACCGAGCTCCGCTTGGGCGAAACGAAGCGCGCGGCGAGCATGATCCCATCAACTTCTATTTGCGACACGACGAGTACGAAGACGCGTGACGGTGAGAGGTGCCCACTGTGATCTTGGACGTCCCAACTACGCGGGGTGCCGGATGAGCTC
>DASPVS010000333.1:0-5373 GCA_035622235.1 Acidimicrobiales bacterium
CGTCTGTCGAAGATCGCTTCAGCCAGCTCGAGTGACTGGGCACGCGGCGCGGAAGCAAGATCGCTGGCGTTGCTTTCGGAAGGCCAGATCGCCGAGGGCTTCTACCGAGATTCGATCGATTTGTTGAGCAAGACCCGAATGGCGACTCATCTTGCTCGAGCGCAGCTCGCTTACGGCGAATGGCTGCGACGCGAGAACAGGCGCGTGGACGCGCGCGACCAGCTGCATCAGGCCTTCGACGCGTTCTCGTCCATGGGTGTCGACGCCTTCGGGGAGAGGGCACGGCGTGAGCTCCGTGCCACGGGGGAAAAGGTTCGCAAACGCGACGAGAGCACCCGCACCGAGCTCACGCCCCAAGAGGTGGAGATCGCAAAGTTGGCTCTCAACAGGCAGACGAACGCGGAGATCGCCGCGGAGCTGTTCATCAGTTCTCGGACCGTCGAATGGCACCTTCGCAAGGTCTTCACGAAGCTCGGGATCCGTTCACGCCGGGAGCTCGACAAAGCGTTTTCGAGCCGAGGCACGACAAGCACACGCCGGTGACCCGGCTCGTTCGTGCTGGGTCGGATTGTCCGATCGTCTCGTTGTGCGGTTGCGGCGAGCTCAGACAGCGAACGCTTTTAGTTGGACGTCGCGCGTCGACCAGTCAAAGGTGCCCACGGCCCACACCTGGAGTGAATTCAGCCACGAGAGGTCGGGGTGGTTGGTGGTGAGCGTCACGCATTCTCGAAGATGAAATACGGATGATCCTTCCTCCGCACTCGCCACTCCGTCGACGGCCAGGGCGATCTTCTTGCCGTCTTCGGTTGCGATCTGCGCGTGGATGTGGAGCTGCGCACGGCCATCCGCGCGCACGTGAATGTAATCCACACCCTTCACGGTCCCCTTCAGTCGCGGCCCGGTGATCGGCCCCTCCAAGTGGAAGTCGAATCGCGCCCCCTCGGGTGGTGGATTCGCCCGACCGCTGAAGATGTCGTCCGCACGCGCTCCGTACTCGACCACTTCGGTGACGCGCGGGCTGTACTCGTAGATCAACTCTCCTCGTAAACCCACTTCGGTACCGCCGTCGAGGTTCTGAACCCGCGTCCGAAAAGGATCGATCGTGCTCATCGGCACTCACCTCACCTCTGGTACTCCGCCGCACACACCCTAATTGGTGGCGCTGCTGCTTGAGCCGAGACGTCTCGGGCGGGAGGACTATGCTCGATTGCCGCCCGACAGCTCCCGAGCAACTCGAAAACACCGACCACGCAGCCTCAGTCAATGCCCATCCAGCCCACGACCACGAGGTCTACGAACGGATCCACCAACGGGGCGACCTCGGGCAACGGGCACGTCGCCTCGTCCAACGGAGGAGCTGGGAGGCGACCCCGGCGGCCTGCAGGGCCGAGCACCCGTCTCGCACTCATCGTGCTCGGGATCACCGGCGCCATCTTCATCGTGGGGTTCCTGGTCGAGTGGCTCGGCAGTGGTTCCCCCCCTCCCACCGCGCCTTCGGTCCGCCAAGCTTCGGGTGTGGGCGTGAAGGCCGTAGCGGGCGAGGCCCTTCTCCAGAAGATAACCGTGGCCGGGCAGCCTCCGAGCGATGTGCTCGGAGCGGTCGTCGTGCCCGAGGGAACGTCTGTTGTGCCGGGCTCCGCCGTGAACTCGGGCGTCGAAACCTATGACCGCAGCATTCAACTCACAGCGCCGACGTCACAGGCAACGGTGATCTCCTTCTACAAAGCGGAACTTCGCGCGGAGGGTTGGTCGTCGGTCCAGCAGGCGCAACCTGCGACGGGCAATGCCGCGGGGAGCGTGGAGGTTCTCGGCAAGCGAGGAGCGAGCGACGGGAATTACTGGGAGATCGGAGCGATCGTTGTACCTACGACCTTCAGCGGTGGTAGTTCGGGCGCCGCTGAGAGCACGAAGTTCACGCTGCGACTTTTCGTCGTTTCCGATGAGAGCTAGCAGGCTCGAGCTTCGCGAGAGTCACCGTTTCGTTCAGATCCTCTCCTCGGAGAAGCAACGTCCACACGAAGAAGTCCACGGGGTAGATCGCGTAGCCGATGCGGGTTGCAGGCGCGAGCAAGATTGCGATCGCCATCGTCCAGGCGAGCAGTCGCGACACTTCCCAAGGGGAACGTGGGGTGTGCCGAACGAGGACGTAAGCGAGTGCAGCGGCGCCCGCGAGGGCGACGACAATGGTGAATCCTCGGTGTATTTGTGGGAACGCCGACACGAGGGCGTGGCCCAGGAGTGGGCTCGCCGCGGGTGAGCTCATTCCTGCGAGCCCGAGCGGGAACCGGACCACGTTCTCGACGAAGGCTGTCAGGTTTTGTGCCGCAGACGGAAGCACTGCCGGAACCATGACGCCGAAAAGGCCCAAGACGTACCAGAGCCGGGCGGTCCTCGAACGAGCTCCTTCCTTGTCACGCGCGGCGAGAATCGCGATCGCAGCAAGTGGCCAAGCCGTGATCTTCATGGAGGCCGCGACTCCGACGGCAACTCCTCCGAGTAGTGGTTTTCGGCGCTGAAGCAGCACCAGACACAAAAGCATCAGGGCCGCTATGGGTACGTCATCACCACCGGTCGCGAGCGGGAGCGCCGCCGAGGGTAAGACGGTCATCGCTTGCAACGTGAGGACCCTTGGGCCCGTTGGGCCCCTACAGAGGGCGAGCGCGACAACGACCACCAGGATCGTGAAGACCGAGAACCAGACCCGGGCGTCGGTCAGCCGACGCGGTGCGTTCGTGCCCGCCGGGAGCCCGAACACCGACATGAGCGGAAGGTAAGGGTTGAAGACGTCGTAAGCGGGTTGTCCCGGTGGTGCCTTGGGAGGGTCCTTCGGGTTCACGTACGAATACTGGGGATGGTGGTGCAATGCGTGGATCCCAGCCTGCTCTACGACCTCGGTCTCGGGCTGGACGTGCGTGGTGCCAGGTGCGCTGTCGGTCCGCCAGAGGACCTCGAACGACAGTGGCGCGAGGGTGGCGCCGACCAGGACGATCAGAAAGATAACGGTCCGGTGCGTGGTCCAGTACCACGGGCGCCGGTCGCGCGTCTGCGAGACTGCGCCGTCCCCCCAGAGAGTCGTTATGGTTTCGCGCCCTTTTTCGACGGGGTGAAGCTGGATGGACGCGTTTCGGGCCCGTCGTGCGAACAAGGCCGACGCCAACGCCCCGAACGCATACGGGCCGACGGCGAACCTCCCCCACTGCTGGTAGAGACTGATCCCGGACCACGTCGCCGTGCACATTGCGAACAACGCCGAGGCCGCGTACAGCACGGCGTCGCGTTCGTCTGGACTCCAAGCTGCCGCGACGCGAAAACTCCGCCGCAGGAGGCGGGGGACCATCCCCCAATGGTATTAGCTACGAGGCTCGGACCTCGTCTCGTGGTCTCGACTGCGGTCCTTCTCGGCGGCCGGGCCCGGAACCTGGTCTCCCCCGGTCTGCCGACCCCCGTTTGCCCCGGTCTTGCCATCCCCATTAGTCCAGGGGCCCTGTGGGCTCCATTTATGGGGGCGCCAGGGAATCTGTCAGGAGAGGCTCGCGAGTCCGAGGACCTCTCCGAGGAAGGCCAACTCGGCGCGAGCTGCTTGGGCCAAGGTCTCCGCTCGTCTGAAACCGTGGCCTTCCCCCTCGAAGACGACGTGGTCACACCTGATCCCTCGTGCCCTCAGGCTGTTCGCCAATCGTGACGCCTGGCTCGGCGGGACGACCGGGTCCTCTGAGCCTTGGAGCAGGAGCACCGGGACTCCGACCCATTCAGGGTGACGAGCAGGAGAACGCTCGTCGTAGATCTCTGCAGCTTCGGGCCAAGGACCGACCAGGCCGTCGAGGTACCTGGACTCGAACTTGTGTGTGTCCTGCGCGAGCGTCCTTAGGTCGCTCACCCCGTATGCGACGACCGCAGCGGCAAAGGGTCCCCCGGGTGTGGCCGCCCGCAAAGCGGTCAGCCCGCCCGCGCTCGCTCCGCGGATCGCCACGCGGCCACCGTCGCAAAACCCTTCGCCAACCAAGAAACGCGCCGCCGCGGCGCAATCCTCCGCGTCAGCGACGCCCCAAAGACCTGTCAGAAGCTCGCGGTAGGCACGCCCGTAGCCGGCGGACCCGCGGTAGTCGACGGCTGCGACAGCTATCCCTCGCGACGTCCAGAACTGGATCCCCGCGTCAAAGCCCGGTTCGACAGCTCCTGTAGGGCCACCGTGACACCAGACGACCAGTGGGGGCTTTTCTGCAGCCTCGGAAAACGCGTCGACTGGCTCGAAATAAAGGAGATGTGCCTTCACTCCCCCAACTGTCTCGAAGTCCATCGGTCTCGATCGCGACACCCGGTTCGCATCGAGAGGTGCCTTTGTCGGACTTCTCAAGTGAAAGTACCGAACGAGGTCCTCGGCCGCCTTTTCGCTCGCCGTCGCGCCCGTTCTCGTACGCGGACCATACGTGGTCTGAACGACTCCGATCGCCGCGACCGCCCTCGTCGCCTGCACCTCGTAAATCCCAGCCGGCTGGTCGGGCGTCGCTCCGAGAACGACGACGAGCTCGTCGCCAAGTCCAACTTCCTCCGAAGCACTACGCGCGGCTGGGACCGAATTGCTAAGCCTCGCAACAGCTAAAGAGCTGATCGTGACGCAAGGCTGAGGAACAACTGCGACTTCGCCCGACGTGGCATCGACGGCGACTATCTGGTCGACGCCCGAACGCCGCATTCTCGCTATCAGGGTCCCATCCGAAAGAAAGTCAAAGGTCTTCTGCCCGAGAACCCAGTCAGGAGAATGGAATTCCGCTTCCTCGCCACAAACCCGTTCTGTCTGCCGTCGGTGAGCATCGGAGGATGGCCCGGCGTCCTTTTCAAAAGACGCCGTTCGATATGGCTGCCACCACCCGGCACGATCCGAAGTGAACCAGAGCCGACCATCCGGCGACCATGTCGGTTGCCCGACTGACTCTGTTACCCCGCCTGCCAAGAGCAATCGTGCGTTCAACCTGGGACCGTCGAGATCTGCGATCCAAAGCTCGCAACCATCCCAAGGCATGTTCGGGTGGTCCCAACACAACCAGGCGAGGTGCCTTCCTGATGGGGAGGGCCGGGGCGCCGCATAGAAATCGCGACCCGCGAGCAGGACGACGACAGGACCTGTCTCTCTCGCGGGGACCGCAACGATCTGGTCGTCGACACCCCCTGGGTGATGACGCTCTCGAAGCGCGACGAGCCATTCGCACCCGGGAATCCTCCTCGCGTCGGCGTAGCGGTGCGACTCGCCGGATGGAGCGGGTGGGGTCAAGCGCAGTGGATATTCGCAGGTTTCGCCACGCCCGGGCACGCGCCGGTCTCGGTGCGTATTACCAGGATCGTCCAGGCGCCACAGTGCCTGCTCCACCAGATCCG